>JAFGUM010000204.1 GCA_016938515.1 Spirochaetales bacterium
CAGCTCAGCGCCGCCTCTGAGGATTTGAAGGCACTCGAAACGCCAGCCGCAGACCTTGACGCCCTAAGCGCCGAGCGCTCCGCCGCGGCGGCGGCCCTGGAACAGGCCGCTGCCGCCGTTCGCCTGGCTGGCGACGCGGCCGCGTACCGTGCCTCCATCGAGGAGGCCAGCGCAAAGCTGTCTGAACGACAGGAATACCTCGAAACCGCCGATCGTATCCGCGTGGAGAGCCTTTCTGAGCTCAGCGCGGCGGAGCTGGCCGCCGAAGCCATACGGGATCAGTCTGACGCGCTCAGGTTGGCGTCAAAGCTACAAGCCAGCGAGCCATGCCCCGTCTGCGGCTCCCTGGATCATGGTAGCCACGCGCGCCCAGCTTGGAAGGCTGGAGTCGAAAACCCCGTAGCAGACTCGCAGAACGCAGAACACCGCCTGGTAAAGGCCAGAACCGCCACCGGCGCCGCAGAACGCGAAGCCGCGGCAGCCGCCGCCCGTCTCGATGAAACAAGGCGCGCCCTGGACGAGCTGGAATGCCGCGGCGACGCCTTCGCGGAAGCCATTGACTCCGGGATCGCGGAAACCACCCGTGCTTCCGTGGCAGCGCGTCTGGCCGCCGCGGAAGCAGCGCTCTCCGAAGAAACAGCCAGGGCCAAAGCCGCGGCTCGCGCACGCTCCGCGTTCGATGCCATACGACAGAAATACGATGAAGCAACAGCGGCTGAGGCGCGTGAAGCGTCTGCGCTGGCGGCGGCAGAAGCCTCAGCAGCCGAAGCAGCTACCGGAGCCGGCGGAGAAGACCCCACAGCGGCACTAGCCAGCCTGGAAAAGCGCGGAGCTGCTATAACGGCGGAGCGTACTACTCTGGAGCACAGCGTAGCCGCCTGGCGAGAGAATAAAAGCGAAGCGCTTGCCGCATCGATAGCGGCAACGGCCCGCCAGGACAGAGCCCGGGCCGCCACCCAGGAAGCGGAAGCACGTGCGGCAGCAGCCCTACTGGACTCAGGCTTTCCCGACGAGGAGTCCTGGCACGCTGCCCTCATGCCCCCGGCAGACATCGCGAACGCTCGTACCGCCATCGCCAACCGTGTTTCCGCGGAAGCCGAAAGCCTGGCCAACCTCAGCGCGGCGAAGCGCGCCGTAGAGGGAGCAAAGCGCCCTGATATGGCCGCGGTTGCAGAACTACTCGCTTCAGCCCTGAAAGCCCGCGATGCCGCCCGGGCAGCCGTCGATGAGGCTGCGGCAACCGAGCGGGACCTGTCAACGCGCCTCGCCGCGCTTATAAGCCTGCGGGAAGAACGAGCGGCTTTGCGCGCCAATGGTGAGCGCCTCAACGCCATGGCCAGGCTTCTCAACGGAGATACGGGCGGCAGGCACCTGTCTTTTAAGACTTTCGTGCTGTCGTCTTACTTCGCCACGGTTGTAGACAGAGCCTCCGCCAGGCTTCGCGAAATGTCAGACAACCGCTACGATATGCGCGTTACCGAAGGCAGGGCTGGCCGCGGCCGAGTCGGGCTGGATCTAGAAGTTCTCGACGCGTTTACCGGCGTAGCCAGACCGGCGTCCAGCCTGTCTGGCGGCGAAAAATTCCTCGCGTCACTATCACTGGCGCTTGGCCTGTCAGAAGTAATCGTCGCAAGAGCCGGCGGCGTAGCCCTCGATTCGATATTCATCGATGAAGGTTTTGGGTCTCTAGACGACGAAACGCTGGACCGCGCGATGGCAGCCCTGGAACGAGTACGCGGCGAGCGCGTCATCGGCATCGTTTCACACGTCGCCGAACTTCGCTCCCGCATTCCAGCCCGCGTCGAGGTCTATAAATCAAAAGGCGGCTCTACGCTGCGCGTCGTCTGCTGATACGACAGGCCTCACGACAGCTTCGTGAGTTGCTGCTCAGAGCGCCGCGGCCTTCAGATCCCCGGCGATAATGGCATCCAGCAGGGTACCAAGCTCCGCATCGCTGAAAGCACGCGGACTACGAGGCCTGGCGCGATAGATCAGCGCGTCCGCCAGGATAGCCGGAGCGTCGCGAGCCGTTATGCCCGCAGCGGTAAGACTGGGAGCTATGCCGAGCGTCTCTTTGAGCCCGACAACGGCGTCAACCAGCGCGAGGGCTCCCGCTGTCGCCTCCGTGTCGGGTGCGCAAGCGCCCAAAGCCGCGGCAAGGTCGCGCATCCTGGGCGCGGCGTCCCTGACGAGCGCGGCGAGCACGTACGGCAGGATTATCGCGTTGGCATCGCCGTGAGCCACTCCATGGCGAGCACCTACAGGGTGGGCAAATCCGTGTACCATGCCGAGTCCTGTCTGGGAAAAAGCAATGCCAGCGCTGGCACTGGCGAGCGCCATCGCCGAACGGGCGCCAAGATCCGTACCATCGGAGACAGCGGCGGGCAAAGCTCCGCCTATCATGGACACGCACATGAGGTTGATGGCATCCGCGATTGGATTGGCTCCCAGCGACAGGTACGACTCCACGACGTGGGTAAGCGCATCCATGCCGGTAGCCGCTGTTACCCCGCGGGGCATCGAGACATGGTTCTCTGGATCGAGTATCGCTATCCGGGGAAAGAACGAATCGGCGCTATACCCCATCTTGCGGTTGGCAGCGGCGTCTGTCGTAACGGCAGCGTTGCTCAATTCACTACCGGTACCCGCCGTCGTGGGCACGGCGACTATCGGCAGAGCAGGATGGACTGGCTGCGCCCGCCCATAGAGGTACTCCAGGATGGATACTCCGTTGGCGGCAGACAGCGCGGCGCTTTTTGCGCAGTCAATAGGGCTACCGCCGCCGTACGCGACCACTCCCTCCAGCTTTTCATCTCGTATAATGGCAGCGGCTTCTGATACGAGTTCGGCTGTAGGGTCGGGTGTTACCCTGTCAAACACGCGAACCGAGACGCCTGCCGCGCTCAGCCCCGCGGACAGCTTCGCATAGCCCGCCGAGCGTTTCGTAGCGCCGGTGCCAGTAACGAGCAGCACAGAGCTCAGGCCGAGCCCGGCTACGAGGGCACCAGCCTGCCCTGTCGAGCCAGCGCCAAAAACGAGTCGCGTAGGACTGTGGTGGTTGAATGCCTGTATCAAATCCTTCATAGGTACTCCCGTCTGGCTCATCCGCACAGGACGAGCCCGACGAGAGCAACGCTCCGCGGTACTAGAAGTCCCAATCCTCGTCGGAAGAGTCGAAGAAATCGTCTCCTGAACCCATACCCGGCAACCCCGCGCCTCCGGTGTTGCGCAGTTCGTATAATTTTTCAGCGTAGCGGAACAAGAACACGCGCCTCTCCAGCCCCGCGGCTTCGGCGCGGACTTTGCGCAGGAAATCTCCGGCGGTAAGCCCTGGCTTTATCACCGCGCGCTCCAGAGCACTGCCCATGATCACGCCATCAAGCTGTACTATCCTATAATAGATACGCTCGAAGATGAAGAGCACTTTTCTCGTCTCAAGGATGTTGGCCATCAACGCCTTCTTTTCCCTGATTGTTGCAGCGTCGTTGGGCGGTGGCACGAGACCAGCTGAATCTTCACGTATCCACTTAGACAGAATCTCGCTCTTTTGCAGAGGCTCGAAGGCTGTATAGAACCGGGCAGACAGGTCGGTATAGCGCTTCTCGTAGTCGGCCAAGGCCCTCGGAGCATCAGCCTTGAAGGCTTCTATTTCTTCTGTCAGCCAGGATTCCTCAAACTGCTTCGCCGTAGAAATGGCTACCGGAACGAGGCGCAAGCGCTTCCCGGCTACTTTTTCCGCGGCCTTGCCAGCGGGTACCGGAACAAAATCGCCTCCGTCACTGCACGCGACCTCGCCATTCGTACACACCACGAGCACGGAGCCGTTTACCGACGAGGCTATGGCGAACTCGGTGCCGCGCACACCCATGACCACTGAATCGGTCTGCACCTGCAAACTGGGATTACCCGACAGCTTGGAAAGCTTGGATCCCAGCTGACCCGCCACCAGGTCTACCTGACTCTTGGGCCCGGTATCACCGGGGCTCAGTCGCAGGTACGCTACAGACTTTGCCTTTATGGTAAGCGTACCTCGCATGCCGGTGCTTTTGTCCAGCGCTATGACGACAAGGCCATCAGAGGCTGTCTTGATCATGTCATCGGGAAGG
The DNA here is from genome assembly GCA_016938515.1 of Spirochaetales bacterium. Taxonomy (GTDB): domain Bacteria; phylum Spirochaetota; class Spirochaetia; order Treponematales; family UBA12059; genus SZUA-370. Next base: position 4,107 of record JAFGUM010000204.1, read on the forward strand.
AGGTCATCGCCAATATTGGCGTCACCGAGTGATTTACCAGAGCGGACGACGGTGGTACCGCCTTCGACGTAGTCGATCGTGCCAAAGGGCTGGACATCGACAGCGAAGACCAGCGACGCCATGGTCAGGACTATGGGTATCAGTGCCAGCTTTTTCATGCATGCTCTCCTTATCGTTCGGCGACAGCAGCTAGAGTATAGCGCGGGAGCCCGTCTTTTTCGAGTTCCCACCTACGGGATACTCAATGAATCGCCGTCAGAACTTGATGCCAAAGAACCACTTTGGCCAGAATTCGAGCTCAGTGCCCAGCAGCGTGAGCGTATACGGTGATGATGAACCAAACGAGCTGCGCATAGATGCCGGTATCGCCCCCGAACCGCTCGGCGCGAAGTCGGTTTTAATGCCCACGTACGGGCCAAAGCCCTTGCGATTGCCAAAGCCAAACGAGGCCCTGATGCTGCCAAACGACACGTCCCATGGATCTATTCCCCGGAGCGAATCGGGGTCTTTGGCCGCAACGGCGCTTGCAAGCGCGACTAAAGCCGTTGAATCCAACCGGGTCTCGCTGCCCAGTTCCACGTCCGCCGTAAGGAACAGGAACCGGAAGCGGTGACCCAGCGCTCCTCCCACAGACAATCCCTCGCCAGAAAGGCCAAGCCCCTGAACCGGCTGGCCGACAAAAAATGTCGCGTACAGGAAGGGTGTGCCGGATCGGTACGTCGCGTACGCCGCATCAGAGTCGGGTAGATAGTCAAAACCAATATCGTGGATGCCATTGCCTATGATGTTTATGAGCCCGATGGCTACACCGTCCAGTTCGTCCGCTATGTTTACGAGGCCGATCATCGCGCCCTCGCACTGATCCGCTACGTTTACTACGCCTGACAGCTGTATTCCGTGCACAGAATCCGCCATGTTGATGACGCCGGCGGCCTGCGCACCATTGACGTGGTCGGCGATATTGAAAATTCCCGCGCTCTGGATGCCCCGGACATCGTCGGCGATGTTGAACACTCCAGCGCCCTGAACGCCCCGCACGTCGTCAGAAATATTGAAGACACCCGCAGCCTGAGCTCCTCTGACGCCATCAGCGAGGTTGAAAACGCCCGAACCCTGCACCCCGTATACAGAGCCGGTCAGCGCTCCAATCGCGGCGGCAGAGATAGACGTATCATAGATTCCGAAAGGAATGTTGAGACCCGGCACAAAACCTATTACCAGCGGGGTATACTGCCGTACCTCAGATGGAGACGACCCCGCGGTCTCGGTTGTTATCTCCACCGTAACGGTGGTCGTCTGCCCCGTGGAGCCAGACAGCTCATCACGGGCTTTTTGAAGCACGTACGCCTCGTCCGCTTCGCCCGATCCCTCCTGCGCGCACAACGAGCCGATGGCTACGCTTGCCGCCACTACAAAAACAATAAACTTGCGCATGGTCACCCCACTACGGCGAGTGAAATATGTGCCTTCATACGAAGCGCACGCACAGGATTCTAGCGCGCTATGGAGAAAAAACAAATTATTCCACGGGGACATTTATTGATTCTGATGCTCATGAAACCAGCACGACGATCGCTTCGACCCAATGGCATAAATATATTTTATAAATCTTTGTTGAATGGTGAAATGAAATATCGTACAATCAGCTGTATGGATCAAACCCCGTTTGACAGTGAAGGCGCAAAAGGCGTACTGGCCGCCGTCCTGGATCGCGGCATAGCCGATGGGGTATTCCCCGGAGGCTGTGCCGCCATACGGAGCCCCCGCGGCACAGCCATGGCGGCTCGCGGCCACCTCTCCGCCGGGGACAGAGCTACGAGCGTAGATATGGTATACGACCTCGCGTCGCTTACCAAGGTGGTATCGACGCTCCCCCTCGTGCTGCTGGCGATTCGTGACAGGCGCATCGACCTTGACGGCCCGGCCACGCGCTGGCTCCCGGAGCTGGCGGCCGGTACAGGTAGAACCTGGAACGCCGGCATCACCGTCAGGCGCCTGCTATCCCACAGCTCGGGGCTACCCGCGTGGCGCCCGTACTTCATACGGCATGACAACCCCGCCTCGTACCTGGAAGCGATAGCCAACGAAGCACCGTCGTATACCCCCGGCACGGCCGTAGAATACAGCGATCTGGGTTTCATGCTACTGGGATGGATACTGGAGCGCGCCTGGGACGATGGGCTGGCATCCCTCGCGCAGCGCCTTGTTTTTACGCCGCTTGGCATGTCCACAACCGCGTATCCAGTCGCCGATGCCAGCCGCTTCGCGCTCGCCGACTGCGCGCCTACCGAAGACGGCAACCGGTTCGAACGCGACATGGCGCTCGCCTACGCCGAAGGTCGGCCAGTTATAGGCGGCCACAGCGATGCGTTTTTCCTTGGCGCAACCGATGTAGAAGATTTTCCATGGCGACGGGGCGTTATCCGCGGAGAGGCACACGATAGCAACTGCCACTACGGCCTGCGGGGCATCAGCGGCCACGCGGGAGTATTCTCCACGATTGGCGACCTGGTTCGTTACACGGCATTCTGGGATGAATCCGGCCCGCTACCCGCCGCGCTGCGAACCGCGGCTCTCACGGCGCAGAGCCCTGCCGGCGCCTTGCCCGTCAGAGGCCTCGGCTGGCTTGTCGAGGACGGTGGCGTGGCTAGTCACACGGGCTTCACCGGCACATCGCTGCGTTACGACACGCACAACGCCACGGCGACGATGGCGCTGACCAACCGGATACACCCGCGCGTAAGCGACGGCATAGCGCCTTGGCGCGCGGAGCTGGCGGCGGCTACTCGTCCTCTGGCGTAAGCTCCTGGCTGGGCGGCTCTACGTCAGGCGCTTCCGCCTCGACCCCAGCTTCGGCCTCCTCGTCAACGCACGCGGCTATCTTGAACGCGTCGACGCCCTGCAATACTTCTACGATGAGCCGCTCGTTTACCCCCGCGAGCTCCGTCGTCGAAGCTACAGCGGCGTCTATCGCGGCTGTACCCCTGGCTATGTCGTCGTTGGCCGAGACAGCCGCGTCGGCAACCGCCTTGAGGGTGGATACCTGCTCCAGGATCTGTTCGTTGCCAGCCGTCATTTCCCTGGCGCCTTCACCAACCTGCTTTGTAATTGCCGCGAGGCGGTCTAGCTCCGCCAGCACGCGCGAACCGCCTTCGTTCTGCTCCGCCGTAGCCCGCCGTATCTCGGACACTATGCGTCCCACGTTTTCAGCTCCGCCGAGCACCTGGCCAAAGCTGCCGGAGACGGCGCTCGCTGCTTCTTTGACCTTTGAGATGGACGAGCCAACCTTGGACAGGTCGCCGGAAATCTCCCGGGCCTGCGCAGCGCTCCTCTCCGCCAGCTTGCGAATCTCGTCGGCCACCACGGCAAAACCGCGGCCGGCGTTGCCGGCGTGCGCAGCTTCTATGGCCGCGTTCATGGCCAGAAGATTGGTGCGCTCGGCAACGTCGTTGATGGTCGTGGCCGCCGCACCCAGCCGTTCGGAATAGCGGGCTATCTCCGCGACCGCTGCATCCATGCCGCCGAGCACCTTGGTGCCCTCTCCCGAGCTTGAAAGCAGAGCAGCCGCTGCTCCATCGGCGGAATCCGCGCTGGCCGCGATGGCGCGGATATTGGCTATCACGTTCTGCACCAGGGTCGATGAGCGCTCGAGGGCAGAATTCTGCTCGCCAATTACGGAAAACAACGATTCTACCGTCCTGGCGAGCTCTTCTATAGCCGAAGCGACGGTAACAACCGCGGCGGACTGTTCGCCCAGACCATCGCGGGACGTCGCAACGGCGGCGTCGATACTCTTCACCGCCCGGTTGGTATTCTGCATCGTTCCCATGAGGTCTTCGCCCTGTCGCCTTAAAGCGATAACGCGGGCCCTCACGGTTCCGATGAGCGTATTGAGCGAAGCCGTCAGTTCGCTCGCGGCTTCCGCTATCAAGCCTATCTCATCTCTGCCCATCAGCTCGAAATTCTCGGTGCAGTCCCCTTTGGCCATACGCCGCAGGCTGCGCACGAGCGACGAGAGCGCGCCTGTCATTGACAGGGAAATGAGCAGGGAAACGGCGAGTATGACAACAGCCGCAACGGCGTTGGCCACCAGCAGTGTCTGACTCGTAAGCGTTGCCGTCTGAGTGGCGGACAGGTAACTCTTGTCTTGCTGGTCACGAACGGTAGCCTCGAGCGTGTCGATGTTGCGCTCGACAGACTCGTACGCGGCCACCGATTTGTCCAGAGCGACCCTCGCAGCGGGCCTGTCGTCAGCCGTGGCTTCCCGTACCAGCTTGGAAGCTTCTAGGTACGCGTCAAGACCGTCGAGGATGGCCTTGTCGTCAGCAAGGGAAGCAAACGCGTTTACCGCTTGTTTGAGCTTCGTTTCAGCTTCATCCAGCCAGTAGCGCATAGAACTGCGCTGGCTATCGGGGTCACCGGCTATCAGGGCGCTGGCCAACGACAGCAAGCGCGTGTTGTACGCGGCCATCCTCGTTCGCAGATCGGCTATGGCTCGGTATGTCCGCATGTGCACCACCTGCACCGTCTCAAACGCTTCCCCGAGTGTGCGCAACCCCTTCTCTGCCGACAGAAACGTTACGCCAAACGCCACCAGAAAGACCGCTGTAAGTATCAGCAATTTTGCCAGCACCGGCATGTTGCCCAGAAATCTTCTTCGCATGCGCCTGCCTCCACACAAAACCAGCGCCAAGCGCCGACACTCCACTGTACACCCGATGCGCGATTGGCGAAACGCATTTATGCCGTAATCAGGCGCATCGGTCAGCCCATTCCCCCGCATACGCGATGAGATCGGGCCAGAACTCCGAAAAATATCGGCGTATCGGCTGTTCCAGATCTACCAGAATGACCACGGCCGAAGCCAGATCGATACCACCGCTCATGCGCGTCGACAAGCCCGCCAGCGTCTTCTCAATACCGGTTATCGTCGCATACGTAGACAATAAAGATGTGCTGATGATCCAGGGGTAGGCTCGGGAAAAGTCGGGGCTGTGCCACGCACGAGTTGCGCCAAGCCTGTCATAGACGAGAGCGCCAAAATCTTCCAGCCCGCATCCGGCAAGCGGATCGCCCCATGCATCCCAGTTCGACGCAAGCATGTAGTCCCAGAAGATATCCGTGAGTATTCCGGCGGTAAACCTCGGCGCGCCGGCTTCCGCGATGGCGCGCCGACAAGCCCGGAACTCCGGGTGCGAGTCGGTATACGCGTCAATGGCGCGGTGCTGACGCATGCCACGAGCGATGCCAGCGGGGAAGTCTTCTGGATCGCATCCAGCGCAGAAATCTGCCATCAGCGCACCGGTACACTCCTGCCCGTCGTGATCGGCAAGGCTCGCGTGAGCCAGCAGCGCGTGGGCCAGAAAGTTCATGGTACCGCGTCCATGCGTTCACGATACCAACCGCGGCCCCCGATGACAAGGGCGCCGCGGCCGTATCAACTACCTCAGCCGACAGCAGCTATCTTCGCGTTTACGACCTCAAGAAGCTCCGGCAGATCCATGCCTATGGCACGCAGGTGCTCGGGGGTGGGGATGCCCTGGGGGGTCCAGCCGCGGCGCTTGTACACCGCGTCAACGAGCTGCTCGTACTGATCCATGCGGTGCTTCCTCGTGATGGCCACCTTTTCCGCCACCGACTTGCCCGCGGGATCTATACCGATCTTTTCCTTCATCTGCTTGTCGTAGCGCTCTTCGCGAGCCTTGTACTCGTCCTCGAGGACGGGCCCCATGGCGCGGTACGGCGGGTAGTCGTCCTGGCGCAGGCCATGACCCTGCCGCAGGTTGAACACGCGCTGGAAGTTGTACACGCGCTCTGACTGGCGTATGAGTCCGTCCCAGTCCAGGGGCTCCCCGGTGATGGCCGTGTACAGCTCGTGGTAGTTGTGCACGTGCTCGGGGACCTTGTTGGGCTCTGGCCACTTGGCGTTGTCCAGCGGCTCCACGTCGTTCCAGGGCAGCTTGCACAGGCCCTGTAGTCCGAACCAGGTGCGGAACATCGGGAAGTAGTGCAACGCTTCGGCCTTGTTTTCGAAGGTCGGGATGGCGTTGTTCACCATGTCCATGAAGATGAGCCAGGCTTCGTCGTGCTGCGGCCCCTTGTTGGTCATGTAGAAGCCGCCCTGCTGGGCGAGGCTTTCCTTGCAGACGTACTCGGACTGCTCAAGGCCCTTGCCGTGCAGCGCTATGTCCTTCATGAACTGGGCGTCGGCTCCGTATTCCCTGGTAAAATACTCCGCCAGGCGCTTTACACCCTGCCCGGCCAGTACGCCAAAGCGCTTGCCTTGAGCCATGTCGTGCAGAATCTGCGCCGCGCCTTTCCAGTTGCCCCAGCTCAGATCGATGCCGTCAGTTCTATCGGCGTTGAGGATGCCGTGCTCCCAGCACTCCATCAAAAAGCCCGTCGTCGTACTGAAGCTTATGGAATCTATGCCGTACGTATCGCAGTAAAAATTGAGCTCGACAATGCCCTGCGGGTCGAATACGTACAGGTTGGGGCCAGCTCCCGCGGCCGTCTCGTATTCGGGGCCGTCGACGATGACCTTATGGCCCTTGTACGGGCCGGTCTGCAGCGCAAAGTGGTCTACAGAGTGGGCGCACGCCATGGAGCATCCGTACCAGCAGCCATCGGGCACGCCCTGGCTGAACAGCTTCTCCCACACCCAGCTGGCCACTTCCGGGCCGCGCGGATCCTGGCCGTACTTGTGGTTCTTGGTGGGTAAGAGATCGTAGTCGTTCATTACCTCCATCAGGTGCGCGGTTCCCATCCTGCGCATCTTTGTCTGGAGGTCGTCGTTCTGGATAATTTCTCGGTGCAGCTTGAGTCCGAGGCGCTGAACCGCCGCGACGTCGGCGGCGTCGTTGGAGTTCTGCGTTACGCCTTCGTAGCGGCAGACGAGGGCGCGTATCTTCTTGTCGCGCAGCACCGTGCCGATGCCGCCGCGGCCAGCCTGCTGTACGCGGATGCCATCGCGACGCTTGTCGTACAAGCTGAAGTTCAGGAGGCCCATCAGCGCGTGGTCGGCGCCGCGCCCGGCTGATACGACCGACACCGCCTGCAGCTTGGCCGGGTCGTCCGAGCCGGTGCCGCCCGCGAAGGTCCTGGTCAACTCGTCAGCGAGCACGTGCGTATCCTCGCCCAGTTCCGCCGGAGCTTCGTAGAAGCGGACGACGCCATCGACGTTGTCGATGAACACGATCGTCTCCACCTTCGCCTTGCCCTGCACCTCGAGCGCGTCCCAGCCACCAAACTTGAGGAAGGGGCCAAAGTAGCCGCCCACGTTCGAGTCTATGGGCACGCCTGTCATCGGCGACAGGCTGACGACGAGGCTCTTACCCGAGCCCGGGTAGTTGGTGTTGCCACACACCGGACCCATACCGATGATAATCTCGTTTTCAGGGTCGTTCCACTTCGTGGTCGGCTTGGTACCATCCCACAGCAGGCGCAGCCCAAAGCCCTTGCCGCCGGTAAAGCGCTTTTTGGTGTCTTCCGA
>JAFGUM010000205.1 GCA_016938515.1 Spirochaetales bacterium
ATTCGAGGTATTTGCAATTGAGTACTGCGCAGTCGTAGCACGCTTGTCAACGTCAGGCTATACTGGATGGCATGAGTGATACAGTAGGTACCGACGAGACTGCGGGCAGCGGTGAATCAAAGGGCATGAGTGCGCCAGGTCAACGAGGCGGCCAGCAGCAGCGAGGAATCCAGCGCAAGCTCAGGCTGGCGCTGGTTGGAGGCGGACCAGGCAGTTTCATCGGTGGGACGCACCGCATGGCGGCTCGGATGGATGACCGGTACGAAACGGTGTGCGGCATCCTGTCGTCGGATCCGGCGCGGGCGGTGGAAGCGGGCAGCGCTATGGGTTTTGCCCCCGACAGACGGTACGATACTTTTGGAACGATGCTGGAAAGCGAGCGACGCCGCCCGGATAAGGCCGAGGTGCTCGCCATCATGACGCCGAACGACAGCCACTACGCGCACGCGATGGCGGCGCTTGAAGCCGGCATGCACGTCATCTGCGACAAACCCATGACGACGACGCTGGAGGAGGCCAAGACCTTGCACCGGGCGGTCATCGCTTCCGGCAAGGTGTTTTGCCTGACGCACAACTACACCGGCTACCCGTTGGTGCGGCAGTCCCGGGCGATGATAGCCGCCGGCACCCTTGGAGAATTGCGCATGGTGCAGGTCGAGTACGTGCAGGGCGGGCGAGCGGTAGCCAGGCCCCTGGATGCAGCCGCGCCACGCAGCTGGAAATACGACCCCGCACGAAGCGGACCGTCGCTTGTCATGGGCGATATAGGCACGCACGCGCACAACATCCTCCGCTATGTGACGGGGTTGGATGTTGCCCGCGTCAGCGCCAAGGTAGGCCGGGTTGTACCGGGACAACTGGTGGACGATTACGCCAGCGCACTCCTCGAACTGGACAACGGTGTGTCGGGGTTGTTCCTGGCAACGCAGGCCGCGGCTGGCAAGGAAAACGGGCTGCACCTCCGCGTATGCGGGGCTCTCGGCACGCTTGAATGGACGCACGACGATCCAAACCGTCTGCATTTCTACACGCTAGACGGTCCGATGCAGGTATACACGCCTAATGGCCCCGGTATGTTACCCCTGGCGGCGCGTGCCAGCCGCATCGTCAAGGGACACCCCGAAGGGTTCCCCGGCGCCTTCGCCAACCTGTACACCGACGCAGCGGACGCGATCGTAGCCCGGATGGGCGGAACTGAGCCCGATCCGTTGGCATCGACGTTCCCCACGTCCCTGGACGGGCTTCGCGGGCTGGAGTTCGTACAGGCTGTTATTGATTCGTCCCGAGCCGACGGCGCATGGGTCGTTCCGGAGCGATATAGCTCGTAACCGACGCAATCGCATTGGTTGCGACTGCCGCGGCGCGCATCTTGTTACATGGCCCGTTTCATTTCCGTCACATCACGACAGAAGCATATAATTTCGTTTTCAAGAAAATAGGCAGACACTTCCACATCGAATACAGAGCCATCTTTCCTTTTATGCCGTGTTGAAAAATTGTCAAATCCAGATTGCCTCACCTTTTCTATCCGTTTTGCAATCATCTGGTCATCTTCAAGTGCATCTACATCCCGGATTCCAAGCTTGAGGAGTTCTTCTATGGAATAGCCAACCATCCTCGAGTATGAAGCATTCACATCGATACATTTCCCGTTCTTGTCTACAGACCAGAAACCATCCCTCGTAGCTTGGATGATGGCCCGGTATTTCTCTTCGCTTTTCCTTATGGCAATCTCAGCAAAATTTCTTTCTGTGATCACTTCTGTATAGACAACGAATCCACCGATGCTCTCATCTTGTTCATACCAAGGCCTGCATTCCCATCTCGTCAACTCGGTCGATCCGTCGGCTCTCTCAAAGATATCATCTTCAGCACTGGAAATTTCACCTTCGAGTGCTTTTTTATGGGCATCCCGCCATTTTTGCGGCAGGTCAGGGAACACGTCATAGTGATGCTTGCCAATGATGTCCTTTTCAACGACATTGTAATCCGTCAAATATTTCTTGCTTACATAAATATATCTTAAGTTGCGATCATGTACCGCTATGGCACTCCTGCTATGTTCTATGATGTAGCTCATCAAGTCATGGGAATGCTTTAATGCCCTTTTTGCGTCAAACAATCTGTAAGCCATTTTAATCGAAGCCAGCAGTACAGTCTCTCCTGAGTTTTTAACGATTTTTGGCTTTGTACCCTGACGATTCTACCCCACACGCTACTTCACTGGGTGGTGGCAAGCAAATTACGATGGTCGGGTTTGTGGTCGCATTAGGCAAGGCCAACGAAAACGCCGAGGTCATCTTGTTTCGATGATCTCGGCATTTCATTGTAGGAAAAATAATAATCAACCAGCTTAAAGCCGAGACCGAGAATCGAACTCGGTACCTGCGCATTACGAGTGCGCCGCTCTGCCAAGTGAGCTATCTCGGCGGACAGGGGCAGAATATACCCGAAACACCGCTTTTTGGGCAAGTGCTCGCGGTGCCGCTTCGTGGCAGTGCGCAACACTATGCGCTATACTCCCGTATGATACCTATGGAGGGTAGCGCCATGCGCCTGAAACGCTTATCGCAGATCGTGATGCTCGCCGCGCTGTCATCGTCGTGCTCGTACGTGCTCGACAGCGTGCTGGCTCCGTTCGCTCCAGACTTTCTGCCAACGCTGGGCGATGTCGCCGGCGGCATCCAGGTGGGCAACGTGGTAGCCCCGGCTTCAACCCCGGCAAGCATCGACGAAGAAGGCGAGCAGCAGTCGTGGTCGATGGACTACGCGATGTACGTGTACCGATCCGAAGAGTCGCCGTACGCGGGCATGGAGCTGGTAGGCCGCTCGTTTCTGGCCAACGCGGCCTGGGTATGGACGGGGTACGAAGCCACGGTAGAGACCGTATACGACGCATACGGCGTGCCTCTGTACGATGAGATTGTACCCTCCTACCCTACCTACGACTTCACGCTGACGGCGGGCTACGACGCTGCCACCGGCATAGTCAACGAAGAGGCAACGAGCGCGGCGTTCATAGACACCACAGCCCCTTCCGGCACCCTCTACTACCGCCTGGCGCGCGTCACCCTGTACCGCAACGTCTGGGATACGACGCTGACGCTCAACACGTACGACGAGAACGGCGTCGTAACGGGCTCCCGCGAGCAGGATGTGACAGAATGGGACTATAGCCTGTCACCCTCCGCGTCGGGATGGGCGTCCATCACCAACACACCATGAGGGGAACCACCATGCGAACACCAA
>JAFGUM010000206.1 GCA_016938515.1 Spirochaetales bacterium
GAAGCTCGTCGCGTAGAACCCTCCCACAGGATTCCATCCAGACGCGTTTAGCCGGACTTTCTCTGTATCACGAACCGTGCCGAGCTGCGAGGAATTTTCCGAGGATCAATGATTCGATACAGGGTTATTATCAGAGCAGGAGAAACAAGTCGTTGCAGAGACAGTAGTAGCACCAAGAAGAATTTATTGGAAAATATTCTGTATAATTATTCGAGTGAGGCGCTTGCACCTTGAAAGGCATCATGGAAAGAGAATTGTTACATCGTGTTACCAGATTCAGTGCTTCTGAATATTGGCTCGAAGGCTTGTATCATGCGCTCGACGACTTCGTTAGCCTGACCGGCGATGTGCAATCCGGCGGCGAGGCGGTGTCCTCCACCGCCAAATGACGCCGCGACCGCGGCAACGTCTACAGAATCCCTTGATCTGAAGCCTACGGTGCATTCCGTGGTGCTCTCCTGCCGCACGACGACAGCTACTTCCATGCCGGCAATGGTAAGCAAAAGCTGGTACAGCATGTCGGAATCCCTGCTCACGAGGCCGTACCGTTGCTGCTCTTCCAGATCAACGCTGGTGATGATGAGCTTGCCGTCGAACTTCGCTTCGGCTCGCCTCAGCAGTTCTCCCATCAGCTTGCGAGAATCGAACGGTTTGCCCCCGTTCATGAGATCAAAAGCTCGCTTTGGAGACGCGCCAGCCGCGACCAAACGCGCCGTAGCGGCGAAGACATCGCCTGAACGCTCGTCCAGGTGCCTGAAAAAACCCGTATCAGTACACAGGCCAAACAGCAGATACTCGGCCTCTTCTTTTGTGGGCGGACTATACGCTTCTATGATGGCCTGGACGAGGCAGGTAACGGCGGGAGCGCTCGTATCCACGAAACGCAGATCACCAGAGACCTCACCGGAAGCGTGGTGGTCTATGATGGCTACGGGAGCGCCTTGAGGCAGGTGGTCTATCACCGAACCCACCCTTGACAGTGACGAGCAGTCCAGAACGACTAC
>JAFGUM010000207.1 GCA_016938515.1 Spirochaetales bacterium
CTGACGCAGCGCGGAAGACGCTGTATGGGCCACCGGATACTGGGGTCGTCTGCCGTTTCGATACCGCCGATTTTCTCGCTGCGGAAGAGCCAATCGTATCATCGCTCCACGCGGATCCGCGATACGTCGCGCACCCGGTTCGCATCCGCAACACGTCTACCGGTTCTGTGCGCGTTACCGACCTGTGCATTTACGGAGAACAACTGTCCATTTTCCTGGCTGATTCCATGCTGCTAAGCGAGCGACTGCTGTTCAGCTTCAGCTCCTCGGGTGTGCGCATGAGCCTGGACGGGCAGTCTCCACTGACGCGAAACGCCCAGGCCATCGCCAAACCCACGGTATCGGGCGAAGAACGTTTTATCGTTCGCTCGTTCGAACTATTCAAGACCATGACGAGGATTTGACCATGGAACCCGCGACAGAACTGACCCCGACGACGCTTCCTTCCCGCCTGCGGGAGATACTGCCCTCTGGAGAGCTGTTCGAGCAGATGTTTACGCTCGATACCATCATCAAGATTGCCAGGGTGGGTCTCTCGCTCATCCTCGGGCTGCTGTTCGTCGGCCTCATCGTCCAGATAGTAAAAAAACTGGCGCACAAACGCATGGACTCCAGAAGCGGCGGCCTCATCGTCAAGGTAACGCAGTACCTGGGGCTGGCGTTCATAGCGATTAACACGCTAGACGCCGCCAACGTCAATCTATCAGCCCTGCTCGGTGCCGCGGGAATCGTAGGTATCGCGATAGGCTTTGCCGCCCAGACGTCGGTGTCTAACTTCATAAGCGGATTTTTCATCATTTCTGAGAAGACCTTTGCCCAGGACGACGTGATAAAGGTAGACGGTACCACCGGCATCGTCTATTCGATAGACGCGCTGTCTGTAAAGCTACGCACCTTTGACAACCAGCTCATACGCATCCCAAACGAGACGCTCATCAAGGCCAACGTCTCCAACATAACGCGGTTTCCAGTGCGCAGGCTGAATCTCAATATTGTCGTAACTTACGATTCTGACATAGAACGCGTCAGGGACATAGTGCTGGACGAAGTGGACCGAAACCCCAACGCGCTCAAAAACCCTGAACCCGTCTTCATGGTAAGCAAGCTTGGCGACAACGGCATAGAGCTGTTCTTTGGCGTGTGGTTTGCTACCAACGAGTGGTTTGACGGCAACAACGACGTCTACATAGCCGTTAAGAAAAGGCTGGACGCCGAAGGCGTCGAGTTTGCCTATCCGACCCTTACCGTGTACCAGAAAAAAGGCTGATGCTCAGGCGGGTTCCCAGTCGAACGCGTCCAGCACGACGCGGGGTTTGAGCTGGGCCGCCCCGCCATCAAAAACGATATCAGCGGAGTTAAAATCATCTGGATGCGCTGACCCCGCGGCTGGCAACGCCACGCAGGCCATGCCGGCTGTCTGCGCCGCCGCCACGCCGTATCTGGAATCCTCCAGTACGAGGCAGGCGGCAGGCTTGACGCCAAGGCGCCGGGCAGCCTCCAGGAACACGTCGGGGGCGGGTTTGCCACGCGGCACTTCGGCTGCCGAGACGCGTACCGGAAACAGGCTCCTGAGCCCCGTGGCGTCCAGCGTCGCGTCTATGACGCCTGGTGACGAGCCCGAGGCTATCGCTACCGCGACGCCACGGCTGGAAAGCTCGCGCGCCAGCGCTACAACACAATCAAACGGCTCAACACGATCCCGCGCATACCGTGCGTAGGCTTCATCCTTGAGCCGAACGCGCTCGTCGAGCGATAAATCGTTGAGGGGGTTGCCCGGAAACAGGCGCTCCAGGTCTTTCATCATTTCCGTCGCGCCCCTGCCCAGAAACATCGCGTTGAGTTTCTCATCGTACTCGATACCGTAGCGAGCCAGAAACTCTCGGTCACTGGCCAGGTAGACTGGCTCAGAATCAAGCACCGTGCCGTCAAGGTCGAAGAGCACCGCGCTTATGCGCCGGCGACTCATCCCGCGGCTCCAGTTGGCGTGGGGCTCTGAGGCACATCGTATTCAACGTTCCACAGAAACAGGCCACGAGCCGGCGCCGTGGTACCCGCCCGGTTACGGTCCCGCGCCAGGAGAACGTCCCGCATCGCCTCTGGCGGTGCGCCTTCTGCGTCCAGCTCCACGAGCGTTCCCACGATGGACCGCACCATGCGATACAGAAACGCGTTGGCTGCTATCTCGAATACGAGGGCGTCGCCTTCCTGGTAAAACGCGGCGTGGTGAAGGTAGCGGAATGTGCTCACGCTCTTGTCGCCCGCAGCCGCGAAGGTGGCGCAGTCTATCTCCCCGTGCAGGCAGGCGGCCAGCCGGTTGAGCCGTCGCGCGTCGGGTGTGCGAAAGAGGCGCCACGCGTAGCGATCCAGGTGGGGCAGCTGTACCGGCCCCGCGCGCAGGTAGTACTTGTAGCGCCTGAGCCGCGCGTCGAAGCGGGCGTGAAAACCAGGATCCGCGTCGGCAGAGCGGACGACGCGGACGTCGGGTGGCATGAGCCTGTTCAAAGCGGGCTCGAATCGGTTGGCAGGGATGCTGGCTATGTCGGTAGCAAAGTGAGCCACCTGCCCCACGGCGTGCACGCCTGAATCGGTGCGCCCCGCGCCCACCACCGGTACGGGGTGGCCGTGCATGGTCCGCAGAGCCGTTTCCAGGGATTCCTGCACGGTACGCTGGCCAGCTTGCCGCTGCCATCCGCAGAAATCGGTACCGTCGTACGCCACGACGAGGCGGATGACGCGATCACTCATCCTCGTCGTCACCCTCCTGCAGTTCGTGCTTGAGCCTCTCGTACAGGTCGTGGGCTTTTTCAAGGATGGGCCCAGGCTTGGACTTGTTTTTCTTGCCAAACCCGAACATCCGCGCCACCGACACCTTGGCCGCCTTGAGCCGCTCGCGGCGAAGGACAGGGTCGTCTGTCGGGCCGTACTTGAGTTCTAGTATGGCGGCCATATACAGCACGCCTTCATGGCCGTAGTTCTTGTCGGTGTCTGGCCCGAGGTTGCGCTGCGTCGAATACGGCTCCTGACCATTCTGCTCAAGCTCCAGAGCGCGGCGGTAATAATAGCGCGCTTTGCGGTAGAACAGGCCAGCTACGTAGTCCCAGTTGTCGTTGGGAGCCTTGGCGTGCAGGTCATGACACAGCCAGGCAGCCCGTATGGAGGCTAAGGCACTTTTTATGGTAGGCGCAAAATCCGCGGAGAACAACTCGTACGACTGGAGTGCCAGGTAGTAGCTCGCGGCTCCTTCTATGAGGCCGCGGGGAGATTGATAGTCTATAGGTACGAATACCTTCTGCACTTCCTGTATCCTGTTATCTATGCGCTCATGTAGTTCTGCCGAGCACTTGGCTCCCGCGGGCAGAAAGTCAGCCCTAAAGGCCGCGTAAAAACACGACGGACATACCTCAATCTCGTATACGAGCGGGTACACCTCGCCAAAAGCCTGCAGCGGCTTGTACGTACGGTGCAACTCGTCTGTCATCTCGTCTGCGTTTATGCGCCCCGAGAACAGCTCCTCGCGCTTGAAACTAGCGTCGCACACCGGGCATCTGATCGTGTCCTTGGTGTAAAACGTGACTTTGCGCTCTTTTTCCGGTTTTTTTGCGCCGAGTATCCTCTGCACTCTAGGCCTCCAATACGACCATCGCTATGGCGTTGTCGCTCTCGTGCGTCAGTGACAGGTGGATGGCAGAACAGCCGAGCGCCCTGAACTTCTCCAGGGCGGATCCGTACAGCCTCATGTCTGGCCTGCCGTTGTGATTGTTGATGACGCGTACGTCAGCCAGCTTTATGCCGCGTAGCCCCGTGCCCACGGCCTTGCCGAAGGCTTCCTTGGCGGCGAACCTCGCTGCCAGCGACAGCGCTGCTCCCGCACCGCGCGAGCGAGCCGAGGCCAGCTCGTCCTCGTGGAAAAACCGTTCGGGCAAACCCGGCACCGACAACCAGTGGGCTATCCTGCGAACGTGAACTACGTCCACTCCTATGCCGAGTATCATGGCTCTTCGTCTCCAACTGGCTCGGCTGTTCGCTCCTGAACGGTAAGCGTAAGCGCCATGGGCAGCCAGGAACTGACGTCGAAGCCTTCGGGGAAGCGCGGCACGACGGCCAGCGTGTATACGCCAGGCTCGGCAACACCGGACAGGTCTACGTCCAGCGCTCCTGGAGCCGGCACAAACGACTCCAGTTCGCTGCTGGATGCCGCGACCCTCGCCGAACCCAATGGCGGCGGCGTTGTCACCTCCAGACCCTCTTGCAGCCCCGAGTATGAAACCGGAATATCCTGGTAGCTACGGTAGATGAGCGCTTGCTGTACCGTCGCGCTGAACTCGACGAGGTCGGAAAACAGGTACTCGACGAGCGGGTCACGCGAAACGATGCGGACACGAGCCGTAAAATCCTCGGCGCGGCCGGTTAGCTCGATCGGCTCGGTAGATACGTCTACAATACCCTCCATCACGCTCGCGGGGCCGCTTACCTCAATCCGGGACGGCGCGATGCTGAAGCCGGCTAGCTCGTAGCCGGGTTCTAGATACCCGCGGAAGCTCGGCACTACCTGTATCTCCTTGACCACGCGCGCTTCTATAGACAGAGCTACGTCTGAAGGATCAACGCTTATCTCCAGCGGGTCTATGCCCAGGGCGCTACCCCGCTTTTCAACGCGCACCGGCACCCGCCAGACGCCAGCGCTCGTATAGCCCCGCAGATCCAGCGTAGCTTCCAGGTCATCTTCCAGCACCGCGTAAATCGCGTTGGTCTCGCCTCGCAGCACGAGCCTGACGGTGCGGGGATACGAACTGGCGGGTACAAAATCCTCGTGGGCAACGACGACGAGGGGCACCGAAAGTGGGCGTTCCTCCAGCTTGTTGAGCTGGTAGAAGAAAAACAGCGCTACGGCTCCGGCGATGGACAGAACCTTGGCAGGCCAGTCCGCGAGCAAGCGGTCGAGTATTGGCCTACTCATCGAAAGCCACCTCATCACCCGACAACCGACCGGAGTAGTCGAGCAGCTGGCCAAGCCGGCGCCGCAGTGACGGCAGGTTCAGGTTGTAGTAGAGCCTGGCGTCGTACGCGAGTGAAATGGCGCCAGTTTCCTCGGATACGATGAGCACGACGGCGTCCGAGCTCTCGGTAAGACCCAGAGCCGCGCGATGCCTGGTACCAAAGCTCCGCTTGATGTCGCGCTGCTCTGACAGGGGCAGGAAGCAGCCGGCAGCTAGAATACGGCCCTCCTTGATGATGAGAGCTCCGTCGTGCAGCGGCGTGTCGTACTCGAAAATGGATAGGATGAGCGCAGAGCTGACCTCGCCATCTATCTTTGTTCCACGCTCAACGATGTCGTCGAGCGCGACGTAACGCACGAAAGCGAGCAGGGCTCCTCGCCGTCTCTCGGCGAGCAGCTCAGCGGCGTGCAGTATGGCGTCGAGCTGAGTCGAGCGTGAGCCCTGGCCCCGCTTGAATATACCACCCTGGCCCAGCTTTATGAATATCTTGCGCAGCTCAGGCTGGAATATGATCGCAAGCGCGATGATGAGTCCCGGAGCCAGCAGGTTGAGCACCCACGACATCGTTTCCAGCCGCAGGAAAAACGCTCCAGCGTATACTACGACCAGCAGGGCGGCTCCCTTGGCGAGCTGTATCGCCTGCGTTTTTATCAGAAGGCGGTATGTTACGTAGATGAGGTACGCCAGAATTGCCACGTCGAGGGTGGGGCGGACCCAGCGGTCTATCGCCAGCATGAGCTCGCTCATGGCTCTGCCCTCCCCGTAGTACCCCTGAAAGCAGCGTCAAACACGGCGAGCGCAGCCACCGTTTCCGCCACGTCGTGTACCCTGAAGATGACAGCGCCACGGGCTCTCGCCGCGCAGGCTGCCGCCAGGCTGCCCGGCAGACGTTCTTCGGCAGCCAGGCCGGTTATCGCGCCTATAAACGACTTGCGCGACAACCCGACGAGCACCGGCCACGGGCCAGACGACAATTCATCGAGCCGTGCCAGCAGGGCCAGGTTGTCATCCAGGCGCTTTCCGAAGCCAATACCAGGATCCACCACAATCGAATCGGGAGCTATACCAGCCCGGATGGCGCGTTCTGCCGCGGCAACCAGAAATTCGCGCACCTCGCCAACGCAGTTATCGTACCACGGCGCGTCCTGCATGTTGGCCGGCACGCCTTTTTTGTGCATTAAAACGACGGGAACACCCCGCTCTGCGCACAAAGGCGCTAGATCCGGGTCGTCGTACAGCGCGGATACGTCATTGACCATATCGGCGCCCGCGTCTATGGCGGCCCTCGCCACGGAGGCTTTTCTCGTATCCACCGAGATGGGCGCATCCCACCGGGAGCGAATCGCCTCCACGACGGGCACGACGCGGGCGGCTTCCTCATCGGCGCCTACGTAGCCAGAGCCAGGCCGCGTGCTCTCGCCGCCAACATCCACGATGGCGCCGCCAGCGGTGAGCATCGCCGCCACCGCGTCGATGGCGGCCGCGACGTCCGCAACCCGGCTGTGCGGATAGAACGAGTCCGGCGTAGTGTTGATCACACCCATAACCACGGCCGGCCCGTCGAGGGCTATGCTGCGCCCCCGCGGCAACAACAGCGCCCGCGCGTTCACGCACCGCTCCCTACGCGACCCTGGCTGGTCTTTGCGCGCGCTTCTTCCACCTTGCTACCGGAAGCCGAAGCAAGCAGAGACAACGCCAGTTCGGCCAGAGCCATGGCAGAAAGGCCAGCGCGTTCGAGGAGTTCGTCGCGACGAGCCTGGGCCAGCGGCTTTTCGTCATACCCCCTGGCAACCGCGATGGTTCGCCCGGCTGGAGCCCGGGTCGCGGCCGCTACGTTGAGCGCCGCGGCCAGCTCCATCGAGGCGCTGCCGGTAAGAACGCCTTCTTCCGCAATTACGACGAAGCTGTAGCCCAGCGCCATTTGAACGAAGGCAGCGGTATCGAGTGGCTTTATAAACCGTAGATGATAGACATCGGCGGCTACACCCGCGCTCGCGCACGCGTCAGAGCCGACGAGGGCTTCGTCGACGAGAGCGCCTGATACCGCGAACAGCACGCGCGCGCCAGCATCGCTGCGCCGCACGAACACGCCCCGGCCTGGCACC
>JAFGUM010000208.1 GCA_016938515.1 Spirochaetales bacterium
AAAAATCAAATGTTTCTATTGACAGTAACTTAAATCCAGTATATCTTCGCCCTACGTTCTTACAAGGAGAAACACAAATGAGAGAGTACTTCAAGACCCAGCCAGACGAGCACGGCAATTTTGGCCAGTACGGTGGCAGCTTCCTGCCCCCGGCGATTCAGGCCGAGATGGAGAAGATTACCGATGCGTACTATTCGATAAGCAAGTCACATGAGTTCATATCTGAACTCAGGAGCATACGCAAACACTTCCAGGGTAGGCCCACACCGGTCTACTTTGCCAGAAGACTGTCAGACGAGTACGGCGGCCGCATCTACCTGAAGCGCGAAGACCTCAACCACACCGGGGCGCACAAGCTCAACCATTGCATGGGCGAGGCTCTGCTGGCCAAGTACCTGGGCAAAAAGAAGCTCATCGCCGAGACCGGCGCTGGCCAGCACGGCGTCGCACTGGCCACAGCGGCCGCGTACTTTGGCCTTGAATGCGAGATACACATGGGAGAAGTGGACATCCAGAAGGAGCATCCCAACGTCGTACGCATGGAAATACTCGGCGCCAAGGTCGTGCCCGTGTCACGCGGCCTCAAGACGCTCAAAGAGGCGGTAGATTCAGCGTTCGAGGCGTACATGGTCGATCCGTTGTCGAGCATCTACTGCATAGGCTCGGTAGTAGGGCCGCATCCCTTCCCCATGATGGTACGCGAGTTCCAGCGCGTCGTGGGCATCGAGGCCAAAGAGCAGTTCTTCGAGATGACAGGAGAACAGCCAGACAACGTCGTGGCCTGCGTCGGCGGTGGCAGCAACGCGATGGGTATATTCTCCGCGTATATAGAAGACGAGGACGTACAGCTCTACGGCGTCGAGCCGATGGGCAGAGGCATAAAAACCGGTGAAAACGCCGCGACCATCACCTACGGCAAGCCCGGCATGATCCACGGTTTCAAGTGCCTGCTCTTGCAGGATGACAAGGGTGAACCATCTCCCGTCTACTCTATCGCCAGCGGCCTTGACTACCCGGGCGTGGGTCCCGAACACTCGATGCTCCACGACATCAAGCGCGTGCACTACACCTCGGTTACTGACGACGAAGCGGTTGACTCCTTCTACGAGCTGAGCAAGAAAGAAGGCATCATACCCGCCCTCGAAAGCGCCCACGCCGTGGCATACGCGTGCAAGCTGGCACGGGAGAACCCCCGCCAGTCCATACTCGTCAACCTGAGCGGCCGCGGAGACAAGGACATAGACTTTATTTACGACAAGTACGGCGCGCGCTAAAGGGCAAGCGACAGGGCTACGACGGGGAGCATAGATTCAGGACGGGCGGCTCATCGAGGCATTGCGCCTGAGGCACGATGGCTGTATCCACGACATGCCCAGAGCCGTCTTCCTGAACAGGGCGCGCAATTCCCCGTCGCTGGCACCTTGCACGAGCGCAGCTGATACAAAGCGGCCTGGCCGACGCTCGCGCGCCAGAGTCAGGTCGTCGGCTTTTTCCGCCGCGCTTCTTCCATCGGCTCCCGGGCGCCACGACTGGGCGGCGTACGGGCAGGCAGCGGCGCACAGGTCGCAGCCGTACAGCCTGGCTCCCCAGGCGTTTCTCACGCGCTCCGGCACCTCTCCGGGTTCAGTCGTCCAGAACTGGATGCACGCGCCGGTATCCACCCCCGGTGCCGCGGCGCTTTCGTCGCCCAGTGCCCCGGTCGGGCACGCATCGACGCAGGCTCGGCACGAGCCACAGCCACTGCCTGGCACGAGCGCGTTCCGCGCGCGCTCGCGCTCGCCGTCTGTGCGGCCGTACACGGCCAAGCCAAGCTCGTCAAGCGGATAACCGTCGGGTAGCAGCAGCGCGCCAAGCAGGCAGGCTGGCCCCCACGCGCGGGTAACCACGAGGCTCGAACGGCCCACAAAGCCCAGACCCGCCATAACGGCCAGGCACTTTTCCGGTAGCCGCGAGTTTACCACCACCCTAAAGTCTCTCGCCGCGAAGCTGCTTGACTCCGCGAGCCGTTTCCCGACGACTCCGAGCAGCCTGGCGATGGTCGCGTAGCGGTTGTACGCGGCAAACGCGCCTACCGTCAGGTAGGGAGCTTCCCCGAGCGCATCCCCGGGTGCGGGTGCGGTGACGGGGCGCGGGTCGTATGGAAGCGCTACTACGATGGCTCCAGCAGAAGCAAGAAGGCCATACCGCTCCACAGCCGCCGGATCGGCCGACGACGACAGTTCGACCAGGGTAGCCCGGTCTACGAGTGAGAAGGCTTCAAATCCGGTGGAACGTAGCAGAGATTCGCCGCCGCTTGTCAACGAGCCGCCTGGGCCTCTTTGCGGGCTTTCTCTATCTTCTGCATCTTGCGGTAGTACTC
>JAFGUM010000209.1 GCA_016938515.1 Spirochaetales bacterium
ATCTGTATGGCCATGTAGCCAAGAGACGCGACCGCGAGAGCGACTATAACCGCTTTGGTCAGCGATGTGCCGCCAGTGAGGATTGGATCACGCAAGGCTGCGGTGAAGCAGAAGCGGGCTCTCTGCAACACGTAACCAAAGCCAATGCCGATAATCCAGATAAAAGCGCCTTTGGTGTTCCGGCTCTGTATCGCCACTCCGATGAGAATCAGTATGACGATGAGACCCACAGCGCTCGTAAGCTGTATTTTGCGCTTCTTGGCGCGCTGCTCGGGGGTTTCCCGGACTTTGCCAGAAGTTCGTCGGATAGACGCGGTGGGGGTTGGTGTATCGCTCATGTGCGTCCTCCTTTACATGAAATACTTGGTAAGAAGCTTGCTTCCGACGGCAGCGCCGCCGAAGATCGCAATCCAGAATACCCACCCGTGCAGGGAGAAGGCCGGGAGTCCCGAGAAGAAGGCGCCGATATTACAACCGGCTGACAGTCGTGCCCCGAAACCCATGAGCAATCCACCGACGATGGCCGCGTATACGTTCTTGCGACTCTTTATCTTTTTTATCTTGAACTGGGCTGCCAGTAGCGTCGCCAGCAAGGCGCCGAACACGATGCCAACGTCGGTTATCGACGGAACATTCGTGAAGAAATCGTACCTGGCGATGCTTCCGTTGAAGCCTTTCCACGAATCGGCGTTGATGCCAACGAATTCGAGGACTTTGCCGCCCCACACCGCCAGCGGGCCAGTGACGCCCCAGGCCTGGTTGGTTACGGTCACCAGAGCCAGCGACAGGATAGCCAGCATCACCGCTCCAGTGGTATAGCTCCACTCTTTCTTGAACACCAGCTCATGAAAGGGATAGCTCTTTTTTTCGTCCACGGCTTCCCCCTTATTTGGACTTTTCGATAATAACGTCCCATTCGCCTTCAGCTACTTCTTCGATCTCCACGTTGTAGCCAACCGAACGGGCCCATTCGGGGAGGTTTTTCATCGCGCAGCTGTGGTCGATGCTGACGATGAGAACGTCGCCGACAGCCATGCCTTCCAGTTCTTTCTGGGCCTTTACGAGAGGGATCGGGCACGCTTCGCCGTAGCAATCAAGTGTTTTCTCAGCCATAGTAAGTCTCCTTGGTTTAGTAGTGGTTCCGCCGATGACGGGACGTATACTACCAAGCAAACAGCGTGCCAATAGATATTTTTACTTTCAATATTTTTATTTCGATATATTTGAATAGATTAAAATAGATATATTTTCAGAGCACCTTCGGGAACACCACAAAATAAGCCCGAATTCGGGCTTATTGCCCGGAACCGGGCGCCCGATTCCGGGCTTCGATGCCATAACGTTCCATGCGGCGGTCGAGTGCTTGCCGGGTTATACCGAGTAGCCTGGCTGCGACAGCTCTGACCCCACCCGAACGCTCCAGCGCCAGGCTCACCGCGTCACGTTCCAGACGCTGCAGGTTCAAGCCCGACCGCGGCTTGTCTACAACAGCTCCCGAAGCGTCTTCGAAGTCGCTACCGACGCTATCAGGGTCCAGCCACGCGGACAGTTCCTTTTCCGTAGGAGCCCTGCCGAGTATGGTTATGCGCTCTACAAGGTTCTTGAGCTCGCGCACGTTGCCGGGAAAGGAATACAGTTTGAGGCGCGCCAGCAGCCCAGGATCCATTGGACGCGGAGTCGTTCCTGCGCGCAGGCAGAATCTGGTGTGGAACAAGTTGGCCAGCTTCTCTATATCTTCGATTCGATCGCGCAGGGGTGGCAGAGGGATTTCGATAACGGCGAGGCGGTAGTACAGGTCGCGCCGGAATAGTCCATCCTTTACCAGGGCTCCCAAGTCGCGGTTGGTCGCGCAAAGGATGCGCACGTCCACTGTTTGCTCTTCGTCAGACCCTACGGGCCGTACCGCTCCATCCTCCAGAATCCGCAGCAGCTTTGTCTGGGACGAGAGCGGCACTTCACCTACTTCGTCAAGAAATAGCGTGCCGCCATCCGCGCTGCGGAACAATCCCGCCCTGGCAGTGTGCGCGTCGGTAAACGCGCCTTTGGCGTGCCCGAAAAACTCGCTTTCGAACATGTCACGAGGTATGGCAGCGCAGTTTACCGCGATAAACCGGCCGGAAGCCCTGGCGCTCAGGTTGTGGATGCGCCTGGCGACGAGTTCCTTGCCCGTGCCACTTTCACCGTGAATAAGCACCGGTGTATCAGGATGCGCCGCGGCTCGTGCCATCTGCTCTCCCACCTCGAGCATCGATGGAGACGAGCCAACCATATCACTGTCCTCCGCCAGTTCGTGGTTGAGTTCCGCGCACAACTGCGCGTACCGTCTCGTCGTATCTTTAGCGTCCAGAAATCGTGTAGTACGGTTGATTGCCGTCTGCAACTCGAATGTGGAAAAAGGCTTGCGCAGGTAATCAAAGGCGCCGAGCCGCAGCGCCTCGATAACGCTGTCCATATCGCCGTGCCCGCTCATTACCACCGATTCAACGTCAGGGTACTGTGCCTTAAGGTGCTTCAGAAAGACGAGGCCATCGTACTCGGGCAGTTTGATGTCTATGAGCGCGATGTCTATATGGTCGTTCCTGAGTACCGTGAAAGCAGCCGAAGGCCTGTCGGCGATACGTACTTCAAAACCGGCATTCCCCAGATACTCCCCAATCTCTTCGGTGAGCCTTGCCTCGTCGTCCAGAACCAGCACGGCGGTCTTGCCCATAACCTTCTCCTACGCCTCGACGTCGACGGGTATCATCACCCGCGCGACAGCGCCCACCGGCTTGCGCTCCAGCAGAATCGTCCCACCCATCTCGCGGATGATGCCATACGACAATGACAAACCAAGGCCGGTGCCTTTACCCGGCGCCTTGGTGGTAAAGAAAGGATCAAAGACACGATCCTCGACACCCGGGGGGATACCAACGCCGTTGTCTTCTACTTCCAGCACCACCTGCCCCTGGTCCAGCCTGGTAACGATGCGTACAAGACCGGGCAGTGGGTCGGAGCTGTCTGCCTCCGCGGCCAGCACCAGGCGCTCTTCCACGGCGTCGCGCGCGTTTGACAGCAGGTTGAGCAGAACCTGCTCGTACTGGAAGGGATTGCCGCTCAGGTCGGGCAGACGATCCGCGAGCGACATCGTTACGTCTATGCCGTGCGTAGCCAGTTGCACCCCTATAAGAGCCATGGCGTTTTCAACGCAACGGTTGGCCTGGAACGACACGCGGTAGCCGTCCGGCGCTCCCCTGGCGAATAGACGCACGTGTTCTATGACCCGGCGCACGCGGTCTATGTCAGAATCGATAGCCGTAATCTTCGCTTTGAGGTACTCGGCGTCGAGAGCGCCGGAGCCGAACCGCGACCTGATGTTTTCCACCGAGAACGATACCGCGTTGAGCGGTTGCGTTATTTCATGCGCCATACCGGTAGCGAGCTCTCCGATGGCCGCCAGCCGCGACTGCTGGTCCGCTATGCGCTCGCCTTCTTTCCTACGCCGTATTTCTTCTTCTACCCGCCGCTCGAGCGTTTCGTTGAGGATGCGCAGCTGCGTCTCGGCGCGGTGCTTGTCGGTAATATCATGCGAAATGCGGATGACAGAATCGTTGCCGTCATGCCCACGGCCAACGGGGACCGCTACGTGCTCCCAGCACTCCTGACTCTGCCCGTCTTTGTAGTAGCACGCTTCTACGGTCTGGACCACGCCTTGAGAAAAAGCATCCTGTAGCAATTCCCGCTCATGCTCAAAAAAGCCCGAGTCGGCAACCCGGAGGTTGGCTCCAAGCAAGCCAGGAACTCGGGTAGTGGCCATTTCGTTGGCCCAGAGCACGTGATAGCCCGAATCCACGTAGTAGACAATGCCGGGTATGCCTTCGACTATGGCCTGCAGCAGCATCCCGCGCTCGCGCAATACGCCCAGCACCTCGTTCGTGGCGGCGACGAGTTCGCCGTAGTCAGCAGAGACCACTTTCGGCTCTTCCCTGCCAAACTCGCCATCCCGGTTCATCGCCCCGGCGAGAGCCCGTATGCCAGATACTACAGCGCACAACGGCTTGCGATACTGCTCGACTACCAGCAGCACGGTTCCCGCCACCAGGGTAGCGATGCCGAGAGCGAGGAGAGCGCGTATCCATACCGGCCATGCCAGTGCAAACCACGCCGCGGCAATGCCCATCAGAATGATGTGCGAGGCGACGATGACCACGGCGATGCGGGATGCGATCGATACCCGGAGCCTCACTGGACGCATACCCCCATAGTGAATGAATTGCGCATCGAGGGCAAGCTCCCGCGGTGCTTCGAGCGCGGCTATTCGAGGTTGATTTTCCTGTTTGCGGGGTCGGGGGCTGGCCTGTACACGATGGCGACGTGGCCGATGACGCGCACAAGGTCAGCACCAGCCCTGTCGGCGAGCTGCTGAGCCAGTTCCCTGCGCTCACCTTTGAAGTCGACGAAGCGAAGCTTTACCAGCTCGTGGTCGGCCAGTGCCTTGTCGAGCGCTTCGTACACGCCGTCAGCAGCGCCTGCCTTACCCAGAAACACGATCGGATGCAGTTCGTTGGCCAGTGCCGAGAGCCTGGCTCGCTGTTTTGATGTAAGCATGGTACGCCCTTACAGTGATTTGAGCAGACCGAGGAGCAGCCCGAAGAGTATTCCGAACACCACCCGGACTACGAGCAGCGCAATGGCCCCCGTAGCGAGTCCCTGCATGTAGTTGACTATCCTATCGCGGTATACGAGCCGCTGTATCCTGAACAGTACCGGATTGATCATCGCGTCAACGGTGCGCCACACCGGGTGCAGGCTGTTCCAGCGGGCGGCGTACGCCACGACTCGCGCGAGAATGAGCACTATAAAGAAGCCCAGAAGAAAGCTTACAGGCGCCCAGACCATCTCAACGATGAGCGCGAGCACGAGCCCTATGGTCAAAATGCCATACGATGCCATGGCCAAGACGCGCGACAGCGCGGACAGCACCGCGAGGGCGGCTATCGGCGAAAAATCAACGCCGCCCGCCCTGAGAAAGGGAATCCGTCGCCATATAGCCAGGTACGGCTCGGTGGCGCTCACGACGAGTTCCGCTGGTCGGCCGCTTGCCGAAGCCGGAAACCAAGACAGGAAAATTCGTACGACGCAGAGCAGCATATAGATCGAGGTCGCGGCCCCGAGCAACCTGAAGATGGTAGACAGAACGTTCATGGCACTCTCCGAAGCATGTGGTTATAGCACCGCGCTATTCGAGCCGCTGTAGCTCGAGCATACGCTGCCGCAATTCAAGCGAGGTACGCGCGGTATCCCGGTTTTCTCGCGCCGGGTCAAAGAATGGATTGAGCTGTAGCGATTCATCCCACAGCGATATGGCCAGTTCCAGGTCTCCGGCCGCGTACGCGTCGAGCCCGCGCAGGTACAGTTCCTCGGCTCTGGCCGCCCGGCTGGATCGGCCCATGTCGCCCATATCAAAACGGGCCTCGATGCTCATCCTGTTGAGAGCCGTAAACTGCGTCGTCAGGTCGAGGGTATAGTTGATATCGAGGGTGAGCGGCGAAAAATCGATGGCCGCCCCCACGCTCAGGCGAGGGTTGCCTCCCTTTACCAGAAGCCCTGCCTGAAGCTTCCAGAAATCAGTTACCGTCATGCGGTACCCGGCGCCCCAGTAGAAATCCTCGCTCAACGACAGATCCACGAGGTTGATGGGAAAACTGATGTCGGCGGACACGAGAATCGGCTTGAGAAAGGAATACGAAAACCCGGCCGTCGCTATCGTAGGCATCGGCTCGTCCATGATGGGCGGGCCAAAGTTTTTAAGCGCCACGCCGAACGACGCGTTCTTTTCTCGCGACGCGTACAGCTTGAGCACGTTGAAGCGCGTGAGCATCCCAAAATCGGCCATGACGGCTACAGCGGATTGCCCACCCCCCGAACCGGGGATGACAACGCCATTGTCATCAGAATAGTCGGGCACCGAACGGAGCGCCAGCTTCGCGGAGCCGCCTACGGCAATGCCGTAAAAATAGTAGCCGGGAAACAGGTGCAACGACGCGTTGGCAACGCCAATGGCCTCCGAATAGTAGCCGGTAGAAACGCGCTCCGCAAAATCAGTGTACTCGGTAAACGGCAGGTACAGCCACTTCCCGCCCACAGAAAGCCCGAGTGTCCCCAGGCGCATCGTATATACAACAGCCTCTATGCGCGTATCCGCTATCCAGTTGTTGTGGTAGAAGGCAAACTGCGTCTGCTCCTGCAGAGCGCTGGCCGCGGGGTTGAGGTCGAGGAAGGACGCGTCGTCGGCCACGGCGGTAAACGCCATGCCCATGCTTTCAGCGCTGCCGCCCATCGGCACGAGGGTGGACAGGAATGTGGTCATTCCCTCGTTCGGATCCTCGCCGCCCAGTGAAAACACGCTGTAGACGAGCTCGTACGCGGTTGGATACAGGGCCTGCAGAGTCTGGGCGCCTAGTGGGGCGCCCGCAAGGGCAAGAGTCAAGAGAAGGCCTGCTATCCGCTTCATGCTATATGGAATATACAGTAGGATGGGGATAATTTCTATGTAGCCCGGGCCACCCTCAGCTTGCGCCGGAAAACGCCGACAATGATACGGTGGTACCATGCCCGAAACGAGGCATCGAGCCACGGGAGGAGCCTCAGACGGCGCCTGATAGATGAACGGACGAATGCGCGTACTAGCGCTTGCTGGTTTTTTACTCCTCGCCTGCGTGGCGGCCGCCTGGGGAATGGGCGGCCGTGAAGATCCCCTTGTCTACGCGGAAACACTGATCAAAGAGCAGCAGTACGACGAAGCCATCGTCTACCTTACCAACTTCATACAGCAGTACCCCGACCGGTTCGACGCTGCCCAGCGCCTGCTCAAGAAAATAAACAAGATCAGGACGGCCTACAACGAATCCGCCGTGGAACTGCTCGACGTGCTCATAAACGAGCCCACCAACGAGGAGCGCAAGCTCGCGATGATCCGGGAGCTCGAGAGCTTCGAGCGAAACCCCAATCCCGCGGTAAAGGAGTTCGTATCCAGAACCAAAGATCTGGCGCTGTTTACCTACAACAGGGCCAAATTCGAGGAGATCATGGACCAGGGGCGCCTGCTCATAGACGAACGGCGCTTCGCGGAAGCCGCGCGCGTCTACGAAACCGGCTTCGTGCTGTACCGTCCCGAGTTTGTGGCGGCCGGCCTCGAGCAGAGCCTGGTCGACGACGTCTTTGCCCGCGTATCCACGGTGAGCGACTCTATACTGCTGTTCGAGGAACAGGCAGCTGCCGTTGACCAGGCTTTTCAGGCTCTGGCTACCGCGTACGCGGACGGCGACGACGATGCGGTTCAAGCCGCCTGGGACGCGGCGAGCGGCTCTGCTCGAGAGCTGATGGAACGACGGACCCTGGTCGTAGACGAAGGCCGGGAACTTGAAGCTGCCTTCACGAGACTGTCCGCCGGTGACGCCACCGTTACAGAAAACTCCTTCTTGCCGTTTGCCTACCGCCTCATACTGGGACGCGTAACAGAAAGCAAGCTGGAAGGCGTTGCCGGAGCGATGGACGCCGCCTGGACCGGCGCGCTGGGAACCGCGCAGGCCGCCCTGGAGCAGCTACTTTCGTCAGCCCTTATGGCAGCCAGAAACGCGTATGAGGCCGGCGAGTGGGCTTCTTCCATAGCCGGCTTTGGCCGTGCGGCTACCCATGCCGACCGGGGCGTGGCCTTGCTGTCGCTCTGGAGCCACTACGCGCCAAGCGACCTCGTGGAGCGTTCTACGACGCTCGGGCAGGCCGTCCTGCAGCTCAAGGGCGCCGACTATCTGCGGTTCGTGCACGCGGCTGACGTGGCGCGTGCGTACGTATCGCTGGCCAGCGTCCAGTCGACGATGGATCAGGACACGGCGCTTCTGGCCGCGCTGCAGCCAGAAGTCACGCCGGAAGCCAGAGACGCCGCGCTCGCCGCGTTTGAGGAGCGACGCGAAGCCTTCTACTCGTCGCAGCAGGCCATAGAAGACATACGCGGTCGGTCTGGAGAGATGGCCACCAGGCTGGGAGACTGGACAGAAGCCGGGTTTGGCACAGAAT
>JAFGUM010000210.1 GCA_016938515.1 Spirochaetales bacterium
AGCTTGCTGTCGTTGCAGGCTGAAGAAGCCCGCAGCAAGGACCCCTACGAGGTGCTGCTGGATGCCCGGGGCCGGTTGCAATCCATGATGCAGCTCTATGAACTGCTAAACGCGCAGGCCAGCTTTGAGTCGGTATCTATCCGCGATTTTCTGTCGGCGCTTACGAGAGAACTTACCTCGATGTTTACCGGGTCAGCCGAAGTTCGATTCCTGGTGCGAGTGGAGGATTTCAAGCTTGGAGTCGATAGACTGGCAACGCTGGGCCTCATCGTCAACGAAATAGTAACAAACTCGCTCAAGTACGCGTTTTATGAAACTAAAGAGCCTCTTGTGTCCATTACGGTGACGAAGTCCGATGGACGTATAACGGTGCGCTGTGAGGATAACGGTTGCGGTATGCCGGTAGACGAAGCACGGGATGAATCGCATGGGCTTGGGTCTATGCTCATAGAGATGCTGGCGGGGCAACTTCGAGCTTCTCTGCGCGTGGAAAGCGATGGTGGTACCCGGTATACGCTTGAATTTGACGAACGCGCGGGTGAACCCTGAGGCTGTAATTCGCTGGCACCGCAGTTCTTTATCGCTTACCCTTAGAGTTGTAGTATGCGTAGCTGTAGTGCTTGTTGCAGTAGCGCAAGGAGGAATCCATGGGAACCGATGATATCGTATGGTGGGCGTTTGACGAGGTTGAACGCTTTATGCGTGATGGCTTTATGGCCATAGGAGTACCAGCGGAAGAAGCCGCGGTCTGCGCCAACGTGCTCATCGCGGCGGACAAACGCGGCGTAGACTCGCACGGGGTAGGGCGCTTCAAGCCCATTTACCTGGATCGCATCTGGAACGGTACGCTCGATACGAAGACACGGTTCGAAATAGTGAGGGAAACACCGACTACCGCTGTTATAGACGGCCACAATGGCATGGGCCACGCCATCGCCAAGCGCGCCATGCAGATGGCCGTGGACAAAGCCGCGTCCAGTGGCCTCGGCATGACCGTGGTACGCAACTCCACCCACTACGGCGCGGCTTTCTACTACGCCAACATGGCGGTAGAGCGGGGCATGATAGGCCTCACGGGTACCAGCGCGCGGCCGTCGATTGCGCCAACCTTCGGCGTGGAGCCCATGCTTGGCACCAACCCGATGACCTGGGGCATGCCCACAGACGAGCCGTTCCCCTTTATGCTCGACTGCGCTACATCGGTGACGCAGCGCGGCAAGCTTGAGCTGTACGACCGGCTGGGCAAGGATCTGCCGGACGGCTGGGTGATAGGCCAGGATGGAGCGTACAGGCATGACACGCACCAGGTGCTCGTCGACCTGACGAAAGATCTGGCCGCGCTGACGCCACTCGGAGGACTGGGGGAAGACCTTGGCGGCTACAAGGGCTACGGGTACGCGATGGTGGTAGAGCTGTTGTCTTCAGCGTTGTCGCAGGCTAATTTCATGAAGGCTCTTCTGGGTATGGGGCCGGATGGCAAACCGGTACCCATCGAGCTTGGCCACTTCTTCATGGCCATTCAGGTGGAAGCCTTCGTCGAGCTGGACGCTTTTAAGAAGCAGGCGGGCGACATATCGAGGGCGCTTCGCGCGTCACGCAAGGCTCCAGGCCAGGAACGCATATACACGCCCGGTGAAAAAGAATACGAAACATACCTGTTCCGCAAAGACAAGGGTGTCCCGTTCAACGCGCCGCTTAAGAAAGCCTTCCGCGAGGTCAAGGAGCGGCTGGCCATGCCGCACGAGCTGCCGTTCTAGCGAACCTTAACCGGAATCGCGTCCACACCTCATACGTGCAAAGCGCCCGCCGAAGGCGTGGATGGCCATCCTGGGCAACGGCGGAAGTCGGGATTCTCGCAGTATCAACTGGTGTATTCATACGAAG
>JAFGUM010000211.1 GCA_016938515.1 Spirochaetales bacterium
GATGAACGCTGTCCTCGTGCTTGTCTTTACCACGCCCATCGTCGCCCTGACGCGCAGGTTCAAGCCAATTGCCAACGTCGCGTTTGCAGGTATTCTGTACTCGCTGGGATTTGGCGTGCTCATGCGAACTGGTGCGCCGTGGATATTTTACTTCTCTACGTTCTTGTGGACGATGGGGGAGATTGTGCAGGCAACCAACGAGAGCGTCTACGTGTCGAACCACACGCCAATGTCGCACCGGGCTCGCTTCAACTCGGTGCTGCCGCTGATTTCTGGGCTGGGGTTTTCCCTGGCTACGCCGATTGCGGGTCGAATCGCCGAGGTCGCTGGTTTCCAGGCGGTATGGGCGCTGGTCGCTGTTGTAGCGCTGCTCGCTGCGGCGGGAATATGGGGGCTCGGGCTGTTCGAGCGTAAAGCCGCGCTAGACGATGGCACGCGGCGCTGACAACCCAGCGTCAGGTTCGTCCCGGGGCAAGTCGTGAAGCCATGGAAAGCACTATGACGCGCAGGATTCTTGCTACGAGGATGGCTAGCTCTCTGGTTGATACAAGTTTATCCACCAGGCTCACCAAAGCCGACTCCGGGTACGCGTAAAACGGTCTACCCACTGGCCACATGTGCGTTACTATAATGTCTTCTTCTACGGGATTAAGCTCAAACCGCTGGCGGGCGTTCCGCAAGGCAACTCGCGCGTGGCGAGTTGGATGGTGTGGATTGTTGCCATCCCGCCAGTCGTACAGAAAAAAATCGTGGAGCAAGGCTCCTCTGGCGGTAGACACAGCGTCCAGTTTCAGGCGTTTGGCCAGAGAATACGAGCCTGCCGCAACGGCGATTGAATGGCCGAGGGCGGTTCGGTCGTGGTGCCGGTACTGTCGCATACTCAGTACATCGTCATGCGCCAAAAGAGGCGCTACTACTTCAGCAAAGCCAGGATCGAGCTCAATGTCAGGGTCTATAAAGGTCAAATTTGATTCCTCTATCAACGACAGCTACAGCGTGCGTCAATAATACTATGATGGGTTCATGAAGGACAAGACGAAGACACGACAACCAGTATATCGCTGCGCGCTTCAGAGGAACGGCTCGGCTACGGTGCTTGATTTTACTCGTAGAAAGGCCGTGTTCGTTCCGGTTGTATCGCAGGCTATCTCGTCCATGTGCCTGAGCCTGCGCGACAGGTCGCGTGCAAGGTTCATCATCACGATGCCGAATACCTTGGCGTCGTGAGAGTAAATCGTGCGTACACAGCGGTTGGAAATGATGGCGACTCGAACCGGAACAGCGGCTGTTACGGTTGCCACAGAGGGCATTATATCGAGCAGCTCCATCTCGCCAAAGGTCTGTCCCTCCGGCAGGTCGACGATATGCACGCCTTGCCGGGAAATATCCACGCGGCCTTCAATAATGAAGTAGATGGAGTCGTTGGGCTGGCCTTCGGTGATGATGGCCTCTCCGGCGGCAAAAGACGCCGAACCCATGAGAGGTCGAATGAGCTCGATCTGCTCGGTTGTAAGCCCGCCGAACAGGGAATAGTCCTGCAGGTCAGCCGTATCTACCATAACGAGTTCAGTATATCATGGTCGCGTCGTGTTCGCCATAGCCGTTGCGGGCACCCAGGGGGGCTTTCCGCAACGGCGGGCGACTTCGGAACACCTGCTCGCTGGGTTAGCGGCGGGCGCAATACAGTATCTTTCTTATGCCGTCAGCTGACAGACAGTATTCGTCAGCCAGCTGGTCAATGGTACGTCCATGGGCTTTAGCCGCCCGTATGGCATCGTTGCGCTTGTCGAGCTCCGCTCTGGTGCCATTTTTCCGACCCCAACCGAGGCGCTCGTTACCCTGTCTGGGGACGTAGACAAGAGCACCCTGCACGTACTTCTGTATCTCGCTGATAAGTTCTGGAGGCAATACGCCGTCCGCATTTAAATAAGGCATGATCGTTCCTCGATGGATGTACGTTACATCCGCCATAGACCGCGAGGAGGAACGAGCTGTGGTAGGCTGGTTCTCTTCGCTACGCCGTGGCGGCGCCGAGGGTCGAAAGAGAGGCAGGATCGCAGAAGAATATCATCAGGCACCTCCATGGTTGCAAAGATGTACGGCAGTATGCCACAGGCGTGCATTTGTGTAAACGGATTGATTTGATATAATTGTTCGGTACACAAGCATCAATATAGTCCCATCAATGGATCCGCAAGCGTTTACCTTGACCGCACGGCATAGCAGGCGTAGGCTGGTGCTACTTGACTTGGAGGCGCATTATGTCCGAATTAAAGAAAGATGGAATAGTTCCAGCCGCTGCAATCGCCCTCGTTGCCGCCGTTGCCTTCCTGGCCTGGGTTTTCGCGCAGCCCGGAACGCTCGGCATGTACCGCTGGGGGTACCAGGCGCCGGTACTCGGGTTGTCAGCCCTGGGCGTAACGCCCCTCGTCATGGCATTGCTCCTTAAACGGGCCCGCTCCA
>JAFGUM010000212.1 GCA_016938515.1 Spirochaetales bacterium
GGGGGTACGCGCTTATACTGGAAGCATGAATACCACGGCAATGAACGACGATAACTCGGGCAGGATACGGGAACTGCTCGAGTTTCTCTACGGCAGCCGCTCCGGCGAAGCGTTGCGGCTCGTAGAAGAGGTAGTGGAGCGGCGCGTACCGGAGCTCGAGCGGCTTGGTCTGCTCGGTTCTTCCACGAACCATGGATTTGATGAGTCAGACGCGCTTCTTATAACCTACGGCGACATGATCGCTCCTCCCAGGGTCGGGGGAGGGCAACATGAAACGGCGTTGGAGCGGCTTGGAGGCTTTATTGGCCGCAGGTTAGGCGGACTCTTCAGCTACCTGCATATTTTGCCGTTCTTCCCGTACTCGTCGGACGACGGATTCTCGGTAATGGACTACCAGCGCGTAGACCCGGCTCTGGGAACCTGGGCAAGCGTTGAGTCATTGGGCGCTGGAAGGGCTCTGGCCTTCGATTTGGTGCTCAACCACGCGAGCGCCCAGGGTGACTGGTTCCGAGCCTTCAAGGCGGGGCAGAGCCCGTACGATCGCTTCTTCATCAAGCGGCCGCTGGACTACGATTCGACGACGGTACTGCGCCCCAGGACGCACCCGCTGATCACCCCCGTCAGCCTCGACGACGGCAGCACCGTTGGTGTATGGACGACGTTCAGCGCCGACCAGGTGGACCTCGACTTTTCCGAGCCCGTCGTGCTGGCGGAATTCATTGACATCATGCTGGCGTACGCCATTCACGGGGCGGGCATGATACGCCTCGACGCCATAGCCTACCTGTGGAAGCAGGACGGCACGAGCTGCGCGCACCTGCCCCAGACCCACGCCGTCGTCAAGCTGCTCAGGGCTATTGTCGATTATCTTGGGCTCTCAATGACGGTGCTCACCGAGACCAACGTGCCGCACGAAGAGAATATGTCGTACTTTGGCGGCGGCGATGAAGCGCACATGGTCTACAACTTCAGCCTGCCACCGCTCGTGCTGCACGCGTTTGCCACCGGCGACGCGGGGCCATTGGCGCGCTGGGCAGCAGACCTGCGCGTTCCGGCCGGAGGTACCATGCTCAACTTCCTCGCCTCGCACGACGGGGTGGGGGTGACGCCGGCTAAAAAGCTCATCGCGGATTTCGACAGGACCATCGACGCCGTAGTAGAACGCGGTGGACGCGTTTCGTACAAGGCCACACCCGAGGGAAAGGCACCGTACGAGCTCAACGTATCGTGGGCTGACGCTGTTTCAGCGCCGGAGGCCAACGACGAAGAGCGGGCCCAGGCCCTCGTGGCCAGTTACGCGATAGCCTGCGCCATGGACGGGGTCCCGGCTTTTTACTTTCATTCTGTGGTTGGTTCCAGATCGTGGCAGCAAGGCCCCGATACGCTGGGCTACAACCGCGCCATCAACAGGGAGCGGCCAGCTTTGGACGAA
>JAFGUM010000019.1 GCA_016938515.1 Spirochaetales bacterium
CGGTTTGATCTGATCATCGTAGATTACCACATGCCTGGAATGGATGGCCTCCAGACAATCGCGATCATACGGGAACGGGTTGAGAATAGCCCCGAAAAGCTGCCGGTACTGCTCTTGCACAGCTCGGCTGATGACACGCTCATAAAAAAAGCCTGCGTTGAACTTGGCGTGCGAAACAGCCTCGTAAAGCCGGTAAAGGCGAGAGAGCTGCACAGGCTGCTCGCAAGCATAGACGAGACTGGGGTTCCTGTTCGCGAGACGCCAACCAGGGTGACGCTTCAGTCTGAAGCGGTGGTGGCTTCGACAAAAGCGTCCCGCAAAATCACCATCCTCATAGCTGAGGATGTACCTATGAACATGCTTCTCGTCAAGTCCATGGCTAAGCGATTGTTGCCGGGAGCGGAGATACTGGAAGCTGTAACTGGGCTGGAAGCCGTACAAATGGCGCTGCAACACCCCGTGGACCTCATCCTGATGGACGTTCAGATGCCGGAGATGGATGGGTTGGAAGCTACGCGGGAGATACGCACACGAGAAGAGCGGACGGGCAGGCGAGTACCCATAGTCGCTCTGACAGCGGGAGCGCTCGACGAAGAGCGCGGCAAGTGCAAGGCTGCAGGTATGGATTTCTTTCTTACAAAGCCACTGAAGTCTGACGCGTTGCGGGGAGCATTCAAACTATTTCTGGACTAATCCCCGTCTAGACTTGCTCCCAGAGCGCCTTCGAACGCGGCTGTGTCCACCATGGGTAGCAGTTCTGTCCCGGATACGATGACCCAGCTGACTGAAGGTCCAACGAGGTACGCTTTCACGACAGCCATGATGTCAGCTGGCTGTACCGCGCGTATCGAGTCGACGTAGCGCAGGTACGCGGCGCCGTCGCCATAACGCGCGAAGCTGTCTACCATGAGGCTGGCTATCTCTGCGCTGCCATACCTGTCGGCGTAGAACGCGTTTATATGCCTGGACTTGTAACCTGCGAGCGTCTCTTCCAGCGGGGCGTATTCGCTGTCGCCACCTTTAATCGTTGGTGACACGCCAGAAGCGAGCATCCCGATGGCCTTGTCGACGAGTTGCCTGGCCTCTGATGGCCTGTCTATATCACGCAGTTCGAACGAGATGGACGACTTATCGCAGGCGTGTACCTCGCAGCGCGCGGAACAGCCTGCCCCACACTCAGCCTTCACGATGCCGGAGAGCAACTCCTGTAAAATGGATACAGCCAGACGCAACGCCGGTATATCGGGGCTGCTCGCGGTGGCCGTGGGAATTGTGCCAAGAACGTAGGCAAGGTTTCCTGGCTCGCGAGAGTCTTCCAGAAGAAGGGCGCTCGCTTGCAGGGGCTCATCGGTGCTGGCTGCAAGGCCCGTACCACGTGGCATCGAGGCAAGTTTCGAGTTGAACAGCTCTGCCGTTGTCTCTACGTCCAGATTGCCCACAGCTACGATAACCAGCCTCTCCGTCGTCATGGCGCTGCTATAGTAGTCCAGTACATCGTCTAGTGAGGCCTCAGCGCTGCCAGTCGCGGCTCCATATCGACGCGATGCGGCAATGGCGACTTCCCGGCGATCAGCGCGCAGGCTCTTGAGCCGACTACTCCACTCGTCGCGCACGACTTCAAACTGCACAGGGTCAAAGGCAGGGTTTGCGAGGCAGTCGGCAAACACGGAGATCAGCTCTTCCCTGTACGCTGTAACGCCGTCAAGGTTGAGGCTTGCCCAGCCGCATCCGCTGTCGGTGTAGCCTATGGTTCCGGTGGTTTCGCGTTGCAGTCGCAGAATGTCGTCAAGCGGGTAGGATCTGGATCCCCTGGCCATCAAGGCAAGAGTCAGCGCTTCCAGGTAGAACCGATCGGGTGGAGTCATGGCAGATGACCCATGGAATGCCGCTTTGATTGAAAACACCCGGCTATCCGGAGTGCTCTTGACGATGAGCGTAGCGCCATTGGCCAGTGTTCTCGTGTGAATAGTCGGCGCGTTGACCGCCGCGTACGGGCCGGGCTCGGACGGCAGACGCCAGGTTGATACCGGCTTCTCTGGTACGCGCCATGGCTCTTCCGGTGCGGGTTCCGGTTCCGGGGCGGTAACGGGAGCCGGAACGGTAGCACACGATACCGCCGACACCGCTATGGCACAAGCCGACGCACACACGCGTACCATCCACAATGATGCGCGGCACCATCTACCCGGGATCGAAAACAGGCGCGTCATCGTTGGCCGCCTTTCCACCACAACGAATATTCAGGCGTTGTTACAACGAAACCGGCCGCTTCAAGGGACGCGCGCTCTGCCGCGTAATCTACGGGATTCATACGCAGCGCTATAACCGGTTGGAGTTCCAGAATGTATTCTCTGAGGAAGCCGGCTATGTCGTCTCGAGTAACCCCGCGCAGCATCGATTCGTAGTCAAGGACGTAATCGATCGAGGTGACGGACCACCAGAACGAAAGATCGTGCAAGAACCTCTGTGGTGATTCCAGGGCGATAATCCGTTCGTCTGACATCCTTTTTGTCGATGCCGCGAGAACGGCGTCTGTAAGGTAGCCGCCATCGCTGGCCATCCGTGAAGCTTCCCCGTCAACCACGGCTTTGAAGAAATCATAACTGACACGGCGAGCTAACGGGCTGGCTGGGTCGACGTAGCAGTACGCGTAGAATGTTACCTGCCCGCCGTATCGTTGCGGGTAATAATAAGCCCCCAGATAGTCAGTATCGTACAGTGCCGGAACTGCGTCGAAGACCCGCTTCTTGTATTCGCTGAAAGCTGTGTCCTGCAGGTAGCTCCAGAGCTCGGCTGCTCGTGATGACGCCGGTGTGGAAGCTACGTCGGGGCCGCGATAGCGCAGCTCCATGTAGGCGATGCCTGGCGGCAAGGTTTCGTCTGGCAAGACGAGGTGAGCGGATCGAGGGGCTTCGTCAACCCTGTGCTTTCTGGCTTTTTGCGCCCACGGATCAGGACCCTGCTTCCAGTCGCCATACCATTCGTTGACCACGTTGTAGACCTTGTCGGGGTAGACGTCTCCTCCTACAAACAGCGCGGCGTTATTGGGCAGGTAATACTCGTTCTGCAGCGCGCGCAGGCTGTCAACGGTGGCGTTTCTTACTACCGATGGATTACCAAGCGTATCGTGTTGCCAAGGGTTGTCGGGGAACAGGGCCTTGTTTATCGAGGACAGGTACGCATGGTCCGGGTCCGCTATCTGGTCTTCCAGCTCGCTTGCCAGCAGAGCCTTTTGTAATTCAAGCTCCGCTGCGTCAAGGAGCGGTTCTGTAACTGCGTACGACCAGAATTCGAGGCCGGCATCGAGACTGTCCGAAGGAACCGTGCAGTAGTACGTGGCGTATTCTGCTCCCGTACCACCGTACCATTTGTCGACCCCGAGCTCGGCCATGGCGGCGGAAAACTCGGTTTCTGTACCGTAGCGCGAATTACCCTTGAAGAGCATGCGCTCGTACAGCTGAAACAGCCCGGCGGTCTGCGCGCTCTGCGCTACGGCGCCGCAGCGGAATGTTATCTGTATGCGCGCGAGGGGAATTTCATGGTTTTCCAGCACGAACAGCTCGAGCCCGTTGTCCAGCCGATAGCGGTGCAAGCCACGAACGCTCGTTGCCTCCGCGAATGACGAGCCGATCGCTGTAAGGGCGAGTATCACGCACATCGCGAATCGAACCAGCATGCCTGTAGCCTCCCGCGCGGGTACAGGGTAGGGGAGGCTCAACCCCGTGTCAAGGCGCACTCGTCGTGGAGCTTTCATCGGGCTCGCGCGACGAACGCCGCCCGTATTGCCTTGTCGAGCGCGTCTGCAAAGGCTTTTACTTCCTTGGGGCCGAAGGTGCGTGAACGCTGTGACGCTGGAGCAAGCCCAGAGGCGCGCAGCGCTTCCATATGATCCCTGAGTGATAGCCGCTCCCGCACCTCATCGCGCGTCCACAACGCGCCACGGTCGTTGATCGCGAGGATACCCAGTTCAACGGCGCGGGTCGCGAGGGGAATATCGCGCGTTACCAGGATATCACCTGGTTTTGCCGATGCAAGGATGTACTCGTCTGCAGACTCGGTGGCTGTTTTCAAAGTGGTTTCGGTGCCAGCTGGCGAAGCTAGCCTGCTCGGCTTGGCTGAAGCCCCAGCCGGGCCTACTATGACGGCTTGCAGGTTTTTGCCCGGGGGTAGGGGTATGCTGCGATTGGCGACGAATATTGCCCGGATGGGGAACTCTGCCGTTGATGATCCCGCCCTGCGGCCGATCAGGTCTTTTACCTCGCGTGGCAGCGAGTCGGCGTCTGCCCAGAGCGTCACGAAGGCACGCTCGCCTTATAGACCTCGCCCGAGCCGACTATGGAATACGGCCCGTTGTCCGCGGTAATGAACACAGACGAACCCCTGGGCAGCGGCAGGTTCGTGCCATCGGCGGCTTGTATGACGAGGGAACCTTCGGTGCACAGCAGAATCTCCGGTACCGCTTCGCGGCTTCCGGACTCAAGCCTGTCGGTGACAACGGCTTTCGCGAGGGAGTAGTCCGGAGCTATCGTGGGGTATCGCATAAAACCGCCTGGGTCGGCCGCGGGGGCGAGCGGCGTTACGCTCGCGCTGTCGAATGAAAGCGTCGAGATGAGCTCGGGAATATCTATGTGTTTGCTCGTAAGGCCGCCGCGAAGCACATTATCAGAATTTGCCATTATTTCTATGGCGTTACCGCTCAGGTACGCGTGTGGCTGGCCCGCGGCCAGGTTGAGCGCCTGTCCGGGCTTCAGCTCAAACAGGTTCATGGATATGGGTGCGAGGGCGCCGATATCGCCCGGGTATTCGTCCATGAGTCTCAG
>JAFGUM010000213.1 GCA_016938515.1 Spirochaetales bacterium
AATCCCGAGGCCAAAACCGCCATGGAGGACGCCGGGCGGCGCATGTTCAGCATGATGGTAATTTATGAGAAGCTGTACCGCTCGGAGGACTTCAGGACGGTATCGTCTGCGGAGTACCTGTCACAGCTCCTCGACATGATACGCGAACAGTTTTCAACGCCTGGCGTGAGGGTAGAGCGGGAACTGGCTGATTTCCCGCTGGATTCTTCAGTGCTGTTCCCGCTTGGCATGATACTCAACGAGCTGATCACGAACGCGTTCAAGTACGCCTTCGTCGGGAAGGGGTCAGGGACGATACGCGTGTCGTTGCGTTGTGACGACAGGGGCTCCGCAAAACTGCTCGTGCTTGATGACGGGGTGGGATTGCCTTCGGAGTATCTGTCCGAAGGGACGGGGGGTTTTGGCTCTATGATGATACGGGCGCTTACCGATCAGATACAGGGGACAGTGCATGCGTCATCAGAGAACGGGGCGCGCATTGCCGTTTCGTTCCCGATTGTGTCCTCCTGCATCGAATCGTAGTTTAACCCCGCAGTACTGCCGCGAGCTCGGCGAGGATCATCGCCGTAGCACCCCACACCCGCTGCCCGGCCAGCTTGTAGTACGGAACCGACCACAGCCGCTCCTCGAACAACGCGTCCTCTACGAATCGCGCCTTCGGGTCTAATAACTCATCGAGTGATGCCGTGAACAGCGCCGCCACTTCGTCCGCAGACGGAGCAAACCGGGGTAGGCCTGGTGCTGTGCCAACAAACGGGTAGACGATAAAGCGGCTCGGTGGGACGCGTAGCGGGCTCAGAGCTGCGACGACGCTGTTAGTAGCCAGGTCTACTCCCAGTTCTTCTCCTGTTTCCCTGAGAGCGCATGCCTCGTATGATTCTGCGCCTTCGCGTGAGCCTCCCGGCAGGGACACCTGGCCGGCGTGCACACCCATGCCATCGGTCCTGAGCATCAGCGGAAAGCGAACCTGGCTGTTGTCTTCGTACAGCAGCACGAGTACTGCCGCATCCCGCCATACGCAGAGCGACTGGTGTGGCGGCGGGTTACGGCGGTATTCGGGTAGCATGCCCATGTGCGCGGCCTCACCCGGAAGGTGACTAGCGCCTCTCAGCGCGGACAGGGCTTCGTGCAGCATCATTGCGATCGAGTATGCCCGATCATCGTTCAAGGGGCAAGCGTAGACTCCATACCTTTGTGCGCAAACAACGCCGCCGCGAGTACAGCCGTAAACGGCGCTATGAACACGAGGCCGAGCGAGCCGATCATTGTGTGGAACAGCTCGCTGGAAACATAGGATATGGTAAACATGTTGAGTGCCGGTACGCCCTGCGCCATGAAGACCATGAGAAGGCTGGTAAAGCCGCCGGTGTACGCGAGGAGCAACGTTGTCGTCATCGTACCAAACACCTTGCGGCCAACTGTAAAGCCGGAAGCGACGAGTTCAATGAATCCGAGTTCGGGTCTTTTTTTGTGCACTTCTTCGAGAGCGACCGCCACGTCTATAGCCAGGTCCATGATCGCGCCAGACGACGCCAGGAAGGTACCGGCAAGAAATATTGAAGTAAGATTGAGGTGCTCGAAGCCGCCAAACCTGAGGGTCTCGGAAAACGGTCGTACAGCGCCGTTCAGGTTGTACGGTCGTGCCAAAAGGAGGGCTATCGCCGCGCTCGTCGCTGTTCCCCAGAGGCTGCCCAGAAATGCGGCGGTTCCCGCTTTGGTAAAACCGGCTACGAGATAGCAGATGACCGCTGACAGCAACGCTACTAGCCCGAGGCTCGCCAGTACTGGTTCTACCCCTGCTAGAAACGCCGGAATAAGCAGCTTCCACACGGCAATCGCCGAAAAAGCGAAAGCGGTCATCGTCTTGAAGCCCGTCCATCCCCCGTACAGGAGAAGCAGGATGAAAAATGATCCGACCAGCAGCAGTTCCAGATCCAGTCGCCAGTGATCGACGAGCGTGATGGATGCCGGATCGCTTCCATCGTCTGATGGATCAATGACGACGAGCGCCTTGTCCCCCGGGCGGTACAGCTTGTCGAGGTCGGCCTTGCCGTACAGGATATTGTCAGCATCCCGCCTTAGTCCCGCGTATTGCCCCGTGAGCACTTCAACGGTCGCAATCTGTTCGCCTTGCATGATGACACCATAGTTGATGATACCGTCGTCGTGCGTCTCGATAACCCGAGCCTTGGCGCGTATCGAATGATCGTCAATGCGCTCGTAGCCGGTTGGCACCAAGAGCAGCATCAGAGAGGCGAGCAGGGTTACAACTACGAGGGCTACGTCTTTCGCGTGTACGCCGCTCCAGGCGTGCGAAAAATAAGCCTTGATCACGTGTGAGGCTTTCATTGTGAAACCTTTCCGGGAAAAATTAGATACCCGGCCGCGGACGGCCGGGTAGAACCCGGAGTCCGGCGCCGGGTTGTTTTTACTGTGATTACTGCTTGGCGACAGAAGCTGGCAGCTTCACGTTCATGGCGGTAGCCAGCTTGAAGAAGATGTCGGTGTTGTCGTAGTAGCCGTTGAACAGGCTCTGACCCTGTCCGAGGGCGAAGGTCACGACGGGAACGCCGGTGTGCGAATACGAGGTCCAGCCGATGCCTGCGGTCTGGTTGGCTAGGTGGGTGAGCGTCACGGTAAAGGGCTCGTAGCCACCGTACAGCAGGTATACGCTCTCCTGGGGGGCGCGCTCAACTTCACCCTTCATGGAGCGAATGAAGGCACGCTGGAGCATCTCCTGGTCAGATTTGGAGAGCTTGCCGTAGTCAAGACCAAAATAGTCCTTTACACCGGGGAGCAGGTCTTCGAGCTTGGCGCTCCGGGCTTCGTGGCTGGCTTTGTACGGGCTAAGGATCTCGGTGTTGTACCTGACGTACGAGCCCTGCTGCAGGTAGATGTTGATGAACGAGGTGCTGTACTTGGTGCCGGCAAAGCCGAGGCTCATACCGCCGGTCTCATGGTCGCCGGTTACTACGATGAGCGTGTCCTTGGGGTGCTGCTTCTGGAACGCAACGGCCTTGGCGATGGCGCGGTCAAACTCGAGTGTGTCACCGATCGACGCGGCGGCGTCGTTGGCGTGGCAGGCCCAGTCAATCTTGCCGGATTCTACAGCCATGAAAAAGCCCTTGGCCTTGGGGTCGTACAGAAGTTCGATACCCTTCTCAACGTAGTCGCTCAGCGACAGGTCTCCAGGCTTGCGGTCGATATCGTAGGGCATCGACATTGAATCCTGCAGCGTCTTGTTGACGGCGAGCACTTTCTGTCCAGCGGCCGGCTTCAGGGCCTTGAAGGTAGCAGGGTCGTTGACGTAGGTGTAACCAGCGGCTTTGGCCATCTCGACTACGTCGGGCTGGTCATCCTTCTTGCCTTTGGGCTGGGCGAATCCGCCGCCGCCAAAGTAGTCAAAGCCGGATTTGGTAAGTTGTACCGCTATTTCGTACATGCTGCCACGGCTCGCGACCTTGGCGTAGAAACCGGCCGGGGTGGCGTGGTTGATAGACACGTTAGATACGACGCCAACCTTCCAGCCGAGATCCTTGGCGTACTCCGCTATGGTCTTGAACGCGGTGGTCTTGCTCGTGTCCATGTTGATGGTGCCGGAGTGCGTCTTGTTGCCGGTCGCGATGGCG
Source organism: Spirochaetales bacterium (assembly GCA_016938515.1). Taxonomy (GTDB): domain Bacteria; phylum Spirochaetota; class Spirochaetia; order Treponematales; family UBA12059; genus SZUA-370. The sequence goes on from JAFGUM010000213.1 coordinate 3,630, forward strand.
GTAACGGCAGAAGCGGAATCCGTGATGATCGACGTCGAGTCGTAGGTCGTGTTCAGCCCCTGTGCTGGAAACTGGGTAAACCCGAGGCGGACAAAACCAGGGGTCTTTTCGGCCATGGCGCGGGTGTATACTTCAGCCGCGCTTATCTGGGTCATCGACATGCCGTCTCCGATAAAGACGAACACGTACTTGGCGGTTTCTGCCTTCTGGGCAAACGCCGGAGCGGCTATGAAAGCCAGCACCAGGGCGAGTGCCATCATGCGATTGCGCAATTTCATTAGAGCCTCCTCTGCAGGATACAAAGATGCTCACTTATACACGGGCAATATAACAAGTGGATTCATTTTAGATAAAATTGACGTGAAACGGAGTCGTAAAAGCCTCTGATAAAAAAAACGGAACCCACGGGTCGCAAGGCGACCGGGGCTCCGGCTTCCGAACGCTGGCGGCAGGATCAGGATCCGAGCACGTTGACGACGCTTTCGACAAGCGGGGTAATCGTGTCGATAAGCTGCTGTTTGGGCACGCCTTCTACTTTGAGCGTGCAACGGGCGTTGGTGGGATCGTCGCCTTCAAAGGTAGCCAGCGCGATGATGTTGCCGCCGGCTGCGGCGATGGCACCGGCGAGTTCTGCCAGCTTGCCCCGCTTCTCTGTACACACCACGGTAAGGCGAACGCCCTTGTGTCTCGCTCCGAACAGCTGTATGAACAGCTTGAACAGGTCTGACTCGGTGATGATGCCCACGAGAATATCGCCGCGCATGACGGGCAAGCCCGCTATGCGGTTGTCGTCCATTATCCTTGCCGCTTCCTCGATGGGGAGGTCCTCGGTTACGGTTATCAGTTTCTTTGCCATTACCTCTTCCACCTTGAGGTTGGATATGAGGTAGTGTAGCTCGTATATGTCCAGTGATGTGGCGGGCGGAGCCGACGCGTGCGTGAGGTCAGACGCTGTAACGATGCCTACCAGCTTGCCGGCTGCGTTTTTGACAGGCAGGCGGTGTATTTTTTCCTTGCGCATCATAGCCTGCGCCTCGGGTACGGTTACGTTGGATCCGATGGTTATCGGATTCTTGGTCATGCAGTTTCCTACGATCATGCAATCCTCCTTGATTTCAGAGTTACAAGCCCAGGTAGGCTTTGCGCACTTCTTCGTTGACCAGCAGATGCTCCGAAGAATCGGCCATTTTTATAGCTCCATTCTGCAGCACATAGCCCTTGTTTGCAATCTTGAGCGCCATGTTCGCGTTCTGTTCCACGAGGAAGATGGTCGTCTTGCGCTCTTCGTTGATGCGCTTGATTATCTGGAAAATGTTGTGGACGATAATGGGCGCCAAGCCCAGGGACGGCTCGTCGAGCAGCAGGATGCGCGGTCTGGCCATCAGCGCGCGGGAAATGGCGAGCATCTGCTGCTCGCCGCCAGACAGCGTGCCGCCCGCCTGGTTGCGCCGCTCCGCGAGTCTTGGGAACAGCTCGAATACCTCTTCCAGGTCTGCCTTGATGAGCGACTTGTTGTCGCGCAGAAAGGCTCCCATGTCCAGGTTTTCAAGTACGGTAAGCTGTGGAAAAATCCTGCGTCCTTCGGGCACCTGGGATAGACCCATGCTTACTATCTTGTGGGGACTGATGCTGGAAATATCGACACCGTCAAGGATGACCTGTCCGCTTCGTATCGGCGTGATGCCGCAGATTGACATCAGCGTCGTCGTCTTGCCAGCGCCGTTGGCACCGATGAGTGTGACTATTTCGCCTTCTTCCACCGACAGTGAAATTCCCTTGAGCGCCTGGATATTGCCGTAGTAGGTGCTTACGTTCTTGAGTTCCATCAGAGCCATGTCATTCTCCTAAATACGCTTTGATAACTTCGGGATTGCTCTTTATCTCTACGGGTGGTCCTTCGGCTATCAAGCGTCCGTAATCGAGCACGTATATTCTCTCTGATACGTTCATGACCAGGCTCATGTCGTGTTCGATGAGCAAGATGGTAACGTTCTCCCTATCGCGTATGAGGTTGATGGTCTCTTCGAGTTCTTTGGTTTCGTGGGGGTTCATACCCGCAACCGGCTCGTCCAGCAGGAGCAGGAACGGGTCGGTAGCCAAGGCGCGGGCTATCTCGAGACGCCTTTGCGCGCCGTACGGCAGGTTTCGGGCTGTTTCGTTGATGAACATTGCGAGACCCATTTTCTTGAGTATCTCGTGGCTCTCGTCAATCAGCCTCTGCTCTTCCTCACGGGTAGCGCGGTCCCGGATAATGGCCTTGAAGATTCCGGCCTGCAACGAGTTGTGCCTGCCTATCATAACGTTTTCGAGAACGGTCATATTGCTGAACAACCTGATGTTCTGAAACGTTCTGGCGAGTCCTTTGCGGTTGATGATATTTGGCTTCAAACCGTGAATATGCTCGGCGGGGCCATCTCCGGGCTGTATTGCTACGCTGCCTTCTGTTGGCTTGTACACGCCGGTGATGCAATTGAAGATGGTCGTTTTACCCGCACCGTTGGGACCAATCAGCGCGCAAATCTCGCCCTTCTTAATGTGCAGTGAAACATCGTCTATGGCGCGTAGACCGCCAAATACCATCGACAGGTTCTTGATTTCAAGGATAGGCGCGTTTGTATTGGTCATTTCTGCGCCTCCCCGGCCTGAGGCTCGGTAGCCTGTGCGTCGAATGTGTATTTCTTGCGGTTTCTGGGGAACAGCCCGTCTGGCTTGAATATTATGATGACTATCATCGCTACGCCGTAGATGAGTATGCGGTACTGTGCCAGCGGCCTAAAGTACTCAGGCAGCAATTTGAGTAGCAACGCGCCGCCTATGGCCCCCGGGATCGAGCCGGTTCCGCCTATGACGATGGCCATGAGCACCATGATGGACTCCCACAGCGTAAAGCTGTCGGGGTTGATGTACGTAGTCTGCGCGGCGAGCACGACGCCCGCTATGCCCGCCCAGAACGCGCCGAGCGCGAAGGTGCTGAGCTTGTTGCGCACGAGGTCTATGCCCATGGCTTCACAGGCAATCTCGTCTTCGCGCATCGCTTCGAGCGCGCGGCCTACGCGGGAATCTTCTATTCTCCTGACCACGAATATGGTCAGGATCACCAATACGATGACAATGTAGTAGATGTACGTAGCGGCCTGTTTCGGCGGTAGCTTCAGACCCAGCAGCCATGGTCGCGGGATAAGGCTGATGCCCGTCGCGCCGCCGGTAACCGGACCGGAGTTCTGCAGGACCATGCGCACGATCTCGCCGAAGGCCAGCGTGATTATAGCCAGGTAGTCACCGCGCAGCCGCAATACGGGCAAGCTGAGCAGAATGCCAAACACGACTGCGATCGTGCCCGCTATGGGTAGCGCGATCCAGAACAGCCACCCCGTAGCTATGCCCGCGCTTACGAAGCTGGGGCCGACGAACTTCCACAGGAGGCCGTAGGTATACGCGCCAACCGCGAAGAACGCGGCGTAGCCGAGATTGAGGAGACCTCCCAGGCCGACAACGATATTGAGACCCAGCGCGAGTATCACGTAGATAAGCGCGGTAATCATGATGTTCGTATGATACATGCCGAGGGCGAACGGATAGACGGCGACGGCCGCCAGCAGGACCAGCAACACTACGCGACGTATTGGCTTGCGGGCCAGCGCTGCTGCAATGGCTTCTTTGATCGGCGTTAGCGGCGTACGCTTTTGCTCCTTGTCGCCACGGTGCGAATTCCATTCCAGCGCCCGGCCCCACGCGAATGACGCGATGAACGATACAATGGCAATCGCCGGCAGCGATCCCCACCGGAAGCGCACCAGGGCTGTTCCTGCCGTAACGCTGACCTTCATGACGAGGAAGGGGAACAGCAGCACGATGAACCACACCATCTGGAGCGCCGACGCGGCCAGTTCCTTTGCTAAATTCTTGTGGATCATTCTCTTACACCTTCTGCTTCTGGTTCTTGCCGAGGATACCGTCGGGTTTGAGTATCAGTATGAGGATGAGGATTATGAACGCGAAGGCGTCCTCATAGTCGCTCGAAATGTACCCGGTACCCAGGCTCTCTGTCCAACCGAGGATAAAGCTTCCAAGCACGGCTCCGGGGATGCTGCCAATGCCGCCGAGAACCGCCGCCACGAAGGCTTTGATGCCGGCTACAAACCCGATGTAGTAGTTGATCTGCCCCATGTACGAGCATATCAGGATGCCGCCTATGGCCGCGAGCGCCGAGCCGATTATAAAGGTTACGCTTATAACCTGGTTGATATTGACGCCGACGAGCAGAGCCATCTGCTTGTCTTGCGCCGTAGCGCGCATCGCCTTGCCAATGCGCGTGAATTTTATGAGGAAGGTCAGGGCGACCATGACGATGGCCGTCGTTACGAGGATGATGAACTGGGTGGAGTTGATGTACTCCCGTACCGGTAGCAAGAACTTCAGTTCCGGCAGGTACGACGGAAAGGAAAGGTATTTTTCAGTTTGCGCTAGCAGTATGAAGTTCTGCAAGATAAGCGAGATACCTATGGCGCTGATGAGCGCTGATAGTCTCGTCTTGTTTCTAAGGGGACGGTACGCGACTCGCTCGATGGTAAAGCCAAATGCCGCCGAGTACAGCACAGCCGCGAGTATGGAGACCAGCAGTACGACTGGCGTGGACACGCCGAGTGAAAACAGGAACCCACCTACTATCAGCGCGGTAAAACCGCCGATCATATACACCTCGCCGTGCGCGAAGTTGATGAGCTGCACGATGCCGTACACCATCGTGTATCCGAGCGCGATGAGGGCATAGATGCTCCCTTTCGCCGTGCCGCTCAGAAAGAGCTTTAGAAAATAATCCATGCTGATCCCTCTCCCGCGGCATCCACAAGCCGGCTTGATTCCGGCCGCCGCTCGTATCCGATCGTTGGGTGCTTAATAAACAGGCCGTCCCGGCAAGTCAATACCGGAACGGCCCTGTAGAACATGATTCCGGAACGTTGTCTTTACTTCAGTTCTACGTACTTGCCGTTCTGAACCTGGTATACGGAGAAGCCGAAGCCGATAACGTCGCCGATCTTGTCGAAGCTGATCTTGCCGAGAGCCGTTTCAACGTACTCGGAGCGGAGAGCCTTGACGATGGCGTCGTAGTCGGTGCTGCCGGCTACCTTGATGGCGTTGACGGCGGCCTGGGTCGCGGCGTACGCGTTCAGGAAGAAGGCGCCGGGCTCCTCGCCGTTGTACTTGGCCTTGTGGTCGGCTACTGCCTTGATGGCCATCGGGTTGGAGCTGGTGTCCATCGGGCCAGTGGCGTATACGCCTTCGGCGTACTTGCCGGCGACTTCGATGAAGGTGTCATCCTTGACGCCGTCATCGGATACGAACGGCAGGTCCATGCCCTTGTCCTTCATCTGCTGGACGAGCTTGGAAGCCTCGGGGTGGTAGCCGCCCCAGACGACGCCAGCGGCGCCGGAGTTGCCAATCTTGTTGACCACGGCCGAATAGTCGGGAGCGCCGGGGTTGACGCCTTCGAACAGCACTACGGAGATGCCTTCTTCTTCAGCGTACTGCTTTACGAGTTCGGCAAAGCCCTTGCCGTAGTCGCCCTTGTCGTGGAGAACAGCCAGGGTCTTGAGCCCGAGCTTGTCCTTTATGAACATGGTGGCGAGCTTGGCCTGGGCGTCATCCGGCGCAATGGTGCGGAAGAAGTTGGGATACTCGCCGCTCTGGGTAAGGGGCGGG
>JAFGUM010000214.1 GCA_016938515.1 Spirochaetales bacterium
AGATGACTGTTCGTCAATGCCGCCGAGCGACATAAGCGCGCCCATGCTGTATACCTTGAACACGGAGCCCGGCTCGTATGCGTAAATGGATACCCGATCTGTCCAGGTAGATCGATCAGCGGCCAGAAAGTCATTTGGATCGAAATCCGGCAGTGATACGTACGCGATTATATCTCCGGTGCGGGCTTCCATCGCGACTAGAGCCAGCGCCTCGGCCGCGTTGTCCTCAAGGGCCTCACGGCCAAGGGTCTCCAGCCTGTACTGCAGATCGGCGTCGATAGTCAGGTATACGGCATCTCCGTACGCGTAGCCACCGGAAGCAGTAGCCGTATCAGCCGATAACGTTGACTCGAACGCGGCTTCCGCACCCGCCAAGCCGGTATTTTCTGTACCAACGAAACCGATCAGGTGCGCTGCCAGAGATCTCTCCGGGTATACCCGACCGGCTACTCGATCCAGTCGTACGCCACTCATCCTCGTCGCCTCAATCGCCTGTTCAACCTTCCTTGCGGCGTCTCCGGATATTCGCCGGGCCAGGTAGGCAAAATCTGGCCCGTCTCCCGACAATACGCGCGCTATTCCGGTTTCGTCGGTGCCGGTAGCCTCAGCTACGGCACGTGCGAAGGCATCGCGGCCCGCGATGGGCACGGAAGGCTTCCAGATTGATACGTCATACAAATCGGTGTCTATGGCGAGTATGCGCCCCTCGCGGTCGTAGATTGGCCCCCTGATGGCTACAATCCTCGAAGCGGGTGGCCGTGCTGGATGTTGCGGGCCAAGAGCAAGATACCCATAACGAGCGACCGTTCCTATGGTGGCCATGATTATGACCCCGAGAATGAGGTAGTAACGGATGAAGCGCTTATCTATCGACATCGTCCGCAGCGTCCTTGGATGGGGCCGTTTGTAGTTCCTCGCCGGAACGCCCGCGTATGTAGAGTAGCACCTTTCCGGTTATCTTCTCAATCGGCACCGGGCCGTATTTTCTGGAATCGAGTGAAACCTCAGCGTTGTCACCTACGAGAAACAGATAGCCGGGAGGCACGAAGCTTGAACTGGCCATCATTCGATCCGCGCTCGAAATTATGCCGCCACGAGCGAAGAGAACACCATCATTCCCGTTCACATAGGCTGGGCCAACCTCAAAAACGCGCTTCACCGAGCGGCGGTGACTACCTGCGGCGATTTCCGCCACGACAATCTCGCCTGGCAAAGGCTCTCCCCATCTGCAAACGTATCGTCCTGACAGGGGCAGTCGCAACCCGTACGCAGACGTGGCTACCAGAGCCACCGTACCCGGTGCGATCGTCGGGTTCATTGAATCACCCCGCACTATGACCAAGTCGACACCGAAGGCGCGTACGGCCAGCGCCGCGGCAACAGCGACGGCTATTATACGTCCTGCCGAGAGCGCACGCGTACCGCGTCCTTTGGTTGTCACCCGTCTTTCTCCTTGTTCTGGAAAATGCAGCTGGTCGCACCCTTAAATACCGTTGCGTATCCGCCGATAGTGTAACGTATGGATATGCAGAACGTCATCGGCGAACAGTATATAGCTCCGCGTCGCTCTTCGGGTCGGTCATCGTCTCACTCGGATACCGCAGTGCGCAACCGGGTGGCCCACGCTACCGGAACCATCACGGACAACCCGTTCTTATCGATAGTTCCAGCCATATCACCGCGGCGCGACAAGGCCACCGATGCATTCCGGATGCGGCAACGCCCGGCTAAACGTTCCCACCAGCGGGTGCACCTGATGACGCGCATGACCGACTACGTAGAATCGCTTTCTTCTCCACAGGCGATGCGCATAGTCCTCGTGTTCGCGGGCATGGCACTTCTCGCCGTCGCCATTGCCGCTGCCGGAGCGATAGAAGAACCCGCCGACCTGAGAGGCTTCCTGTTACCCGAGGATGGTACCGCCGCCGCCCTGCTCCTGGATGCCGTATCAATCGAGGATGCCGTAGCCGACGATGAGAGTATGGCGCCGGCGTTGCCCGTGACCGTCTCGCTGAGCAGCTACAAGGTTGCAAAGAATGATACCCTGGACGGTATTTCGCGTCGCTTCGGCGTTCGACTGGATACCCTCATTAGCGTAAATGGCATAACAGACGTCAGAAGACTAGTCGCCGGCTCGACAATAAAAATACCAAATATTGATGGTGTAGTTCATAACGTACGGAAGGGCGAGAGCATTTCTGGTATAGCATCGGCACGAGGCGTATCAGTACTCGACCTCATAGACGCCAACGACCTGGCTACGCACACAATACAGCCGGGACAGGCGCTGTTTATTCCCGGAGCGCGGCTATCATCATACGACCTCAAAAAGGCTTTGGGGCAGCTCGTTATATGGCCTCTCACGGGGAAGATCAGCTCGTATTTTGGCTATCGCCCCAACCCGTTCACCGGCATTCGCCAATTTCACAATGGCCTCGATATCGTGGCACCGGCCAATACCAGCGTGCGGGCAGCGATGAGCGGCAGGGTAGCTGAAACCGGCTACAGCGCCCTCTTCGGCAATTTCGTAATACTGTCTCATCCCGAGGGCTATCAGACTCTATACGCGCACCTTAACCGGATCAGCGTTCGCGCGGGTACGAGCGTGGAGCAAGGACACCAAGTCGGGCTGGTAGGTTCTACCGGCTATAGTACCGGCCCGCACCTGCATTTTGGCGTTTTCAAAAACGGCAAAGCCACCGACCCTCTCAAGCTGCTCAAAGGGCGATAGAAAACCATGAAGAAGCTAGTCATTACCATGATGGCCATGCTGGCACTTTTTTCCTTTATCAGCGCGTACAGCGCTGCTTCATCTCCCAGCATGGATCAGGCACAGTTTGGCATGGCTCCCTGAGAGCGCTCGTTTATGATTTTGTAGACTCGAAAATAGACTGTTTGTGCACTCGATCATACACTTATTCCAGCATCGCCAGCCAGACCACCGCTATCTTGTTCATGAGCCTGTAAATGCATGACAACACACCACAACAAATTAGTTGGCACGATTACTGCACTGTTTATAGCATAGAGGTTAATGCTATGAGCGTACAGACAGAAGCATCCAGATCTGAAGATACACTTAAAATATACTACGAGCGGGTAAAGCAGGTACCGCTCCTTACCGCCGAGGATGAGCGTGAACTTTCCATGCGCATCCAAGCCGGCGACGAAGAAGCTCGCTCCCGCCTTATAGAAGCAAACCTGCGCCTCGTCATAAAGATAGCGCGCGCCTTCGCGAATTTCGATGTTCCGCTGATAGATCTTATCCAGGAAGGCAACATGGGGCTTATAAAGGCGGCTGAGCGCTTTGATTACAGGCGAAATGTACGCTTTTCAACGTATGCGTCGTGGTGGATCAAGCAGGCAGTCACACGATCTCTCGTCAATTCCCGGCGGGCAATACGTCTACCCCACCGCAAGGAAGAGCTTATCAAGCGCATACACAAAACGTACGGATTCCTGTCTCAGTCGCTGGCGCGTGAGCCTACGAGCAGTGAAATCGCGGCGGAACTGGGGATAACCGAGCACGTGGTGTACGAAGCGCTGGAGATGTCTGGAGCCATTATGCCACTCGAAGGTGACTACGAAGACGACGAAAGCGGAAGCGTACTCGACGTGTTTGCCGACGAAACGTACAGCCCCGACGCAGAACTCTTCAAAAACTGCATCAGTGAAAGAACGGTAGCCATGCTCGAAGCCCTTATGGAAAAAGAACGTCAGGTTCTTATTTACCGTTTTGAGTTCTACGGCAACAAGAAACGAACGCTCAAGGGTATCGGCCAGACAATGGGCATATCGGCAGAAACGGTTCGGCAAATAGAAAAGCGGGCGATACGGAAGCTCAGAGAGCAAACCGACTACAACGACTTCCTGGGGATCTGACAGAGCGACAACGCAACGCGTCTCTCTTGCGACGATAGACGGCATCGTCGTATAGTGGCTGTCTACGATGTCGCAGCCAAAGAAGACAGCACACAAGCGCAAGCAGACTAACGGTCCGATAGTAGCGGCTCTGAGCGCCTTTCTGGTGTTCGGTGCGCTTGCCGTTTCATTAACGCTGATATACACATCACACACCGCGCAAGCCGCCGCTACCGCCAGTTCTACATCAGCGTATTCTCCAGACTCCGAGGCCAAGACGATACCAGAACACGAGGCATACCCGGATGCCGCGGGGGTAGCGGCCAAGCCTGGTCGTGAAGGCTCAGAGCAGGTACAACCCGCGACTACAAGCGCTTTTCGCGGATACCTCATCTTCGTAATAGACGACGCGGGTCATAATACATGGCAGCTGGAACCCTTCCTGGCTCTGCCCTTCCCCCTGACCATAGCCGTGCTACCCGGTCTCCCGCATACCGCGGAAGCCGCGAAGATGGTTAGACTGGCGGGCAAGGAACTCATACTGCACCAGCCGATGGAAGCCATAGACGGCCTGGATCCAGGACCGGGGTCTATACGTTCCGATATGGACGACGCTTCAATCCGGGCCACGATACGGAAAAACCTGGCGGAACTACCCGGAGCTGTTGGCATGAACAACCACATGGGCTCCAAGGCTACCTCTGATATCCGCGTGATGTCCGCGGTTCTAGACGAAGCGGCGCACGCGGGTATCTATTTTATAGACTCTTTAACCATTGGCGATTCCGTGGTACACTCCGTGGCTTCGTTGATGAGACAGTCCACGTGGGAGAGAACCGTGTTTTTAGACAACACCCCAGACCGAGCTTCGATACTGCACTACATAGAGGCGGGTGCCAAAGTAGCCGAAAAACGCGGTTACGCCGTGATGATAGGGCATGTCTGGTCAGCCGAGCTGGCCCAGACGCTGAGCGACCTGTATCCCCAGCTCATCGAGCAGGGTTTCAGCCTTTCAACTGTGTCACGAATTATGATGGATCTTGACGACGATGACGGTATTGGGGATTGAGTCCTCGTGCGACGAGTGCGCGGCGGCCGTCGTACTTGACGGCCGCCGCGTCGTTTCAAGCGTCATAGCCACGCAGATAGAGCGCCATGCCGAGTACAATGGCGTCGTACCCGAGATTGCGTCTAGACTGCACACCGAGTGGATTGGAGACGTCGTGGCGCGGGCGCTGGATGACGCGGAATTCACCATGTCCCAGGTGGATGGGATAGCGGTAACGTCCAAACCCGGGCTCGCCGGATCGCTGCTCGTAGGGGTGTCGTTTGCCAAGGCTCTCGCGTGGTCTACAAGTACACCCTTCGTCGGCGTAAACCACGTACTGGCTCATCTGTACGCGCCGCTTCTATCAGAAGACGTTGACTATCCATTTATAGGTCTCATCGTGTCCGGTGGCCATACGCTTATATGCCGGGCTGATGGCTTCGATGACATTACCGTACTTGGTACGACGATAGACGACGCCATGGGAGAAGCCTTTGACAAGGTTGCCAAGCACTATAATCTTGGATATCCGGGTGGGGCCGCGATAGACAAGCTGGCCAGAATCGGCAACGCGGCTGCGTGCTCGTTTCCGTCAGCTCACCTGTACAAGGGCGACCATCGCTATGACGTATCATATTCCGGCATCAAGACAGCGGCGATACGTCAGCTTGATCAGTTCTGGAACCCAGCCTTCGAGCGCAGCAACGAGAATATAGCGGCGGCTTTTGAGAAAGCCGCCGTAGACATGATGGTATCAAGGTTACTGCGCGCGATGGACGATACTGGCCTCAAGACGCTGGTCGTGGGCGGAGGCGTCGCAGCCAACACGTACCTGCGCGAACGGCTGGCCAGGCGACACGATCTCCGGTGCTTGTTTCCGCCGCTCGAATTGTGCGGCGACAACGCGGCGATGGTAGCGGGCCTTGGCTACCACCTGCTTGCCCGGGGTGACCGCGACGATCTGACCCTCAACGCATCGCCCCGGGTCGTGGGGTTCAAGCGCGCTGTATAACCCCAAGCTTGGCGCCAACCCTGGCGAAGGCCGCGATAGCGTCGTCTATCTGCTGTGTGCTGTGTGCGGCTGAAACCTGTACGCGTATTCGGGCTTTACCCCGCGGCACTACCGGAAAGCTGAAGCCGATTACGTAAATGCCTTCGTCGAGCAGCTGGTCAGCCATTTCGTGGGCCAGGTGTTCATCGTACAGCATAACCGGGCAGATAGGATGGACGCCGGGGCGTACGTCGAGTCCGGCCTTAGTCATGCCGTCACGGAATCTCTTCGTATTAGCTTCGAGCCTGTCCCGTAATTCGGTGGATGCTGACAGTTTTTCAAGCGCTTTGAGCGTACCGCCAACTATCGCCGGTGCTACGGTATTTGAAAACAGGTAGGGTCGCGCTTTCTGCCTGAGATACTCTACGACCTCGGCGCGACCTGCGATACAGCCTCCCGATGCCCCACCAAGTGCTTTACCGAAGGTAGTCGTGATTATATCTACCCGCCCCATAACGCCGCGGTACTCATGGGTTCCCCTGCCCTTCGCACCGACAAACCCTGTGGCGTGGCTATCATCCACCATTACGAGCGCGTCGTAGCGTTCCGCGAGATCACAGATAGTGCCAAGATCTGCTATATCCCCATCCATGGAGAACACGCCGTCGGTTACGATAAGACGAAGCCGGCTCTTCCCCGATTCTATGAGCTTGGCTTCGAGGTCGGCAAAATTGTTGTGTTCGTAGATAAAACGCTCGGCTTTGCACAGCCTGACACCATCAATAATTGAAGCGTGGTTGAGGCTATCAGCCAGGATGGCGCATTCTGCGTCGAGCAATGGTTCGAAAACAGCCGCGTTGGCGTCGAAGCACGATGAAAAAAGTATGGAATCTTCCATGCCAAGAAAGTTGGCTACTGCCTTTTCAAGCATTGTATGAGGTTCTTGCGTACCGCAGATGAATCGAACGCTCGATAATCCATACCCCCACTCATCGATGGCGCGCTTGGCGGCTTCTCGTATGTCCGCGTCGTTGGCCAGGCCGAGGTAATTGTTGGCACAAAAATTGACGACGCTCTTGCCATTTCGCACAGAAACGAGCGCGCCCTGGGGCGTAGTGATGACTCGTTCGTTTTTGTATAGGCCATCATCTCGTATGGCTGAAAGCTTGGCCGTCAACTCCTTTTGTATAGCTCCGTACATGAAACTCTCCTTTGTTTATGACGCGTGTCTTTATTCGCCAAAACGGGCGTGACGACACGTTCCAGGGTGTAGTGTATACGCGAGTTACCGACGGGACAACAGCAAAAAGCATAGCCCGGTGAAGCAACCATCATGTGTAGATATATTCAGGCGCGGGTGCTTACGTGACTGAGAATCTCTTCCACAGCTGATTCCAGGCCCTCGAGGCTCTCGAGCAGTTCCTCAATGTGGCTTGCGCGGAGGTCTGCCTGCATCTCCTCGAGCCTGGCAAAAGTCGGCCGTACCGCTTCTTCCAAGCCAGGGCCAGGAGATTGCGCAGAGCCACAGTAGGGGCAGTACGGATACGCCCGCAGTATAAGGCGCCCGCAAAGCTTGCAGAATGACAGTTTCATGCACCGCTCACAAAAGGCTGGATGCCAGTTCAGCGAGCTCGCTGCGTTCGCTCTTCTGCAAGGTAATGTGGCCGTACAGGCTCTGCCCCTTGAACGCATCAACTAGGAATGACAGGCCGTTCGAGTTGGCATCCAGGTACATGTTGTCTATCTGGTACGGATCGCCGGTGAGCACCACCTTGGAGCCTTCGCCAGCTCTGGACACGATGGTCTTTATCTCATGCGGTGTAAGATTCTGCGCCTCGTCTATTATTATATATTGATTAGGTAGAGACCTGCCGCGAATATACGAAAGTGCTTCAATCTCTATCTGCTTGTCTTTAATCATCTGATCTACGGTCTTGACCTTGTCGCGCTTGTGTACCCCCAGTATGTACTCGAGGTTGTCGAACAAGGGTTGCATCCAGTTGGACATTTTGGCTTGTTTTTCTCCAGGGAGGTAGCCTATATCCTTTCCCACTGGCACAACCGGCCTCGTGACCAGCATCTTTGCGTATGTTTTTTCGTCATATATTTTACGCAGTCCCGCTGCAATCGCCAGCAACGTCTTGCCGGTTCCCGCCTTGCCTACTATGGTTACGAGTTGCAGACGATCGTCCAGCAGCAGGTCAAGCGCCACGCGCTGCCTCGCGTTGAGCGGTGAGACGCCAGAGACAGACCCAGGTTCACCGTCTATGACGTCAAGCGTGCCGTTTTCTGCGTTCCATCTGGTTACTCGCTCCTCAGCACTGCCGTGCACCCTGAGAATGACGTGCTCATTGACCCGTAGATGATCCTTCCACGGTATGCTTCCCATTGATTCCAGGGCGGCTATCGTTTCCCGGGGTACTTCAACCTCGACAACACCCTGATAGAGTGTGGCGATATCCACTTTTTGCTTCTCGTAGTCAACCGCTTTGACGCCGAGCGCCGTAGCCTTGACGCGCGCGTTTATATCCTTGGACACGAAGAAAACCTGCCTGCCGCCTTCTCGTAGCGCCGCCGCACACAGGATTATACGGTTGTCGTTCTTGTCCAGGTCAAAACCCTTGGGAACGCGTTCCGATTGAGCCAGCGATACTCGCAATATGGAGCCGTTTTCAAGCTTGACTCCTTCGTGCAAATCGCCTTTTTTGGCGATTGTATCCAGAAATCGAATGGCGTCCCGGGCGCTCTTTCCACGCTGATCAGGGTATGTCTTGAGCCTATCCAGCTCTTCCAGCACCTGGAGTGGGATTACTATTTCGTTGTCTCTGAATGAAAGTATCGACTCCGGGTTGTGGATGAGCACATTGGTGTCTATGACAAAGGCCTTGCGCTCGTTTGTATCATTCATGAATTCCTCCACCAGTTTCCCAAAGCTTAGCGCAATTTAGAAAAAGGGCAAGCGTTACCTTCGGAGTGTCTACCAGTTTCAGGCACTCTGCAAGAATCAGCGTTTAGATGGCTTCAAGTAGCCAAAAATGCTACCGCACAATCCCCCTATAATATGCCCAAACTCTGATATGTTGTTGGCGGTAAAAGCATTCCATACCTCACGCCCCAGATACAGAACCAAAACAAGGATGAAGGTTAGCGGTATCTCCCCCTTGTTGAAGTTGGTAAACGACGATAATAGAATCATCATGAATACGATGCCGCTGGCACCCATCAATCCAGTCTGGAACAGCAGGATATTAAGTATTCCGGTAACAAAGGCGGTGATTACCGTCATTATCATCATGCCGCCGGAACCATAGGTAGACTCTAAAATTGGCCCAAGCAAAAGAATGAACGAAAAGTTTGACAGAAAATGGTTTATATCCGCGTGGCCCAGAATATGAGAGAACAGTCTTACGTAATCACGTAACGAATGGGCGTCAAATCCACCGCGACCCGGTACCGAAAACCACGCTTCGACGAGGCCGGGAAACACAGTACCCAGGAGCAGGACGACGGCGCACACGAGCGTGAAGGTGAGCGTCGTCGGGGCGTTGTAGCGTATCGTCATAAGGCTCTCCTTGCAGTCTGGCGGGTCGAGAGGCACTTCTTTCGTAGCCCGCGGAATTGTATCAGTCTGAGCCAATTCCAAAAGTCGGTTACTTTTGAAATTGGCGTTGCGATTGCTTGCGTTTGCTCTACAAACTCTACGCCCAATCGCGGATTCAAGGAAGCTCTTTCAAAATGCGTCTGCATTTTGAAAGAGCCTCAGTCTAACAGTTCCAGAAGCACTGGACAGTGGTCGCTGCCCAGCACATCCTTGCGTATGGAGGCACTGCGTACCCGTGGCAGAAGAGACTCGTCTACGCAGTGATAATCGAGCCGCCATCCCACGTCTTTTTCCCGCGCTTTCATCCTGTAGCTCCACCAGCTATAGTGTCCTGGTTCTCCTGGATGGAATTGCCTAAAAGTATCAGCGTATCCGCGGGACAGAAACTTCGTCATCCAGGCTCGTTCTTCGGGTAGATAACCCGGGTTACCCTCATTTGCCGTGGGGTAGTACAGGTCTATCGGTTCGTGCGCGATATTGTAGTCACCCGCTACTACTACATGCCTTCCGGACGCCACTATGGCATCACACCTGTCAAGAATCGCATCACAGAATCGCAATTTGTAATCAAGCCGCGCGCCTGCTTCCTGGGAGTTTGGAAAGTAGGCGCTAATGACCGCAAGCTCACCAAAACCCACTTCCAGGTATCTGCCTTCGGTATCGAATTCTGCTATGCCGAGCGTACGAACGCTCTGAGGCTCTTTTCTGGTATATACGGCCACACCCGAGTACCCACGCTTGGACGCGCTGGCCCAGAATGCCTGATAGTGGGTTCCGTCAGCCCCGCGTACTTCGAAAAACTCCTTGCCAAGCTGTGATGGGTCTGCTTTGGTCTCCTGAAGACAGACAATATCAGCCGCTTCGTCGGCGAGCCAAGAAAAAAAGCCTTTTTGTGCCGCCGCGCGTATTCCGTTTACGTTCCAGCTCGCCAATCGTGTCATGCGATGCTCCACTTCTGCTCTGTTGTCTACACAAAGAAACCGTCGAAGACCATATCACAAGCCGCTCGACCCGCCAGTATCGGATCCCACAGGTACCCCCGTACGCGTGGAGAGCTACCGTCAGGTCTGGGATGCGCCGCCAGGTACTTGCCGGTAGCGGTAGCAAGATACGTAGACAGGGGTGCTGATCGTGATATGACTATGAATTCGTCTGGATCCAGCAGGTGCCTGATCGAGTGCAAGGCCACAGACGCCTGCTTCGCGGCTGGTTCTAGCGCGGTTTCAACTGTTGCATCTCCGTCACCAAGAAGCCTGCCTAGTTCTTCAAAACCCCCAGCCGACCCCGTGCTTTGAGTAGTCGAGCCATGGAAGGCCGCTTCAACGAGAGCATCCTCAGACAGGTACGCCTCAAGGCAGCCAAAACCGCCACAAGCGCACTCAGGCCCTGATGGATCCATTATGACGTGACCTATTTCTATGGCTGTCTTGCCTGAATTCTCATAGGGAACGCCTGAACGGATAAAGGCGCCGCCAACCCCGGACCTGACCAGCAGAGCGAAGAAGCTGTTGGACTGACCATGCCCCGGTGCCGACTCCGGCGAAATCCCGTCAGCGCCACACTCTTTGCCGTACCGGTACGCCGCAAGCGCCGCTACCGTGGCGTTGTTGCCCATCCTTACCGTAGTAGCGAAACGCTCTTCCAGCCTCCCGGCGAGTGGAAATCCCGACAGTCCAGGGATGCGCTTGTATTCGAGCACGGCTCCCTTGGCCAGATCAACAACACCCGGCGCTCCTATGCCGATACCCAGAAGCGGGCCTCCCGGCGCTCTCATCAGAGCGTCGGCAGCCAGTGTCGACACGACCCTGTATGCCTCATCAGCATCCGCTCCGTACGGGATTGGACGCTCTTCAGCGTACAGAATCTCAGACGAGAAATCTTCTACTACGACAGAAGCCGCGCCGGCCCTGAAATCCAGACCAACCACCCGGTACGCTCCGGGTACTGTCGCGTACCACGTTGGCCGTCGGCCTTTGCGATCGGGCGCGAACGGTGGTGGATCGACCACGGGTGCTATCAGCCCCTTGCGCTCAAGCTCGCCAAAGATTCTGAAAACGGTAGGAGCCTTTAGTCCTGAAGCAAGCGCAACCTCACTCTGGGATGCGTGGGATGTGCGAAAAACCATGCCCAGCACGAGTCGCTCGTTCAATTCCTTTATGTCCGCGGCCCGAATGGGAGCGCGTTCGCGGGCGTCCGTCACGGCGCGGTATCGATTTCCAGTTCAACAGACAAGATTACCTGATACGTCTTGCCCCTGAGCGCCATGAGCTTCCGCGTCATTGAATAATCCCCTATCTTGAATGCCAGAGTATGCTCGCCTGGCTCTACCGCCAACCCGTCCAGATCCTCTTTCGCGAGAGGTTTGCCATCCAGGGTGACCACCGTACCATCCGGCGCCTGAAACACGATGAATGGCGCGTTGGGAGTCAGTGCTACCGAAACGGGAACTACCCTGCCCGGCTCTACCGCTATGGTTACCACTTCCTCACGATAGCCTTCAGCGCTTATCCGCAGCACCCGAGCGCCTTTTTTTGCGAGTATGACGCTGGATTCATCCTGTATGAGTTTGTCATCTACAAAGATGGATGGAGCCCCGTGCTCCTCACCTTCTGGGAAATGCACGGAGATGCTTATGCCGCCTTCGTTACCGAGAATTGGGCGTACCGTCAGCTTGAACTCGGCTGCCTCCATCGAAGGGTTGAATCCTTTGCCAACGGGAGATAATTTGAAAACGAGTGGAAAGCGGTCAGCGCTGGCGACCGAAGGGATGAGACTCGCGAAGGGTCCGCCTTGTATTCCATGCCGTTCTATCATGGGCAGGACAAGGTTCATCGACACCCTAGCCGGTAGAGTCTGCGTTGCGATCAACTCGGCTTCGTAGTCAAGAAGCTCTGCAGAAGGAGCCGGTGTTACGCTGGAGTAGACGGACCACGCTACTGAAGCCTCGGATCCCTTGAACGCCTTGGGGATGCGCAGTTCGAACTCGACGCCTTCAATGAAGGTGGCATCTTCTGGATAT
>JAFGUM010000215.1 GCA_016938515.1 Spirochaetales bacterium
ACTCGCCCACTTCCCGCTTCGACAGCTCCGGCCGCTACGACAGGATCTTCGTCAAGGAGATAGACTCCGGCGGGCTCGTGACGATTTGAATCCTTGTCTCCCCTAAACCCAGACCCTCTCTCCGCCGATATGGTAAGGGTGGAGGAACTTCGATGATCAGGGGATGGTATACCGGAGCCAGCGGCATGGCGGCTCAGCAAGTCAGACTCGACGCCATAGCCAACAACCTCGCCAACATCGACACCGACGGCTACAAGCGCGACGTTACCGTGAGCAAAGCCTTCGCCCAGCTCCTCCTGAGGCGCATGGACGACGACGGCGTCTACCTTCACCCGCTCGGCTCGGGGGACAGAGCTCCGATCATCGGCAAGGTTGGAACCGGAGTAGAAGCCAACGAGGTGTTTACGCAACTCGAGCAGGGCGCCCTCAAGGGCACCGAGAACGACTT
This sequence comes from Spirochaetales bacterium, assembly GCA_016938515.1. Lineage (GTDB taxonomy): Bacteria > Spirochaetota > Spirochaetia > Treponematales > UBA12059 > SZUA-370. The sequence continues at coordinate 449 of JAFGUM010000215.1, forward strand.
TGACCTGGCCCTCGACGGCCCCGGCTTCATGTGCGTGGACACGCCGTACGGCGAGCGCTACACGCGCAACGGCTCCTTCATCCTGGGCAAGGAAGGCTACCTGGAGACCAAGGAAGGCTACCCGGTACTCGGCGAGCAGGGAGCCATCCGCGTCAAGCAAAACAACTTCCAGGTGGACAAGGACGGCCGCGTCTGGGTAAACGCCGACTACCAGGACGACCCCGAGGACCTCGTCGGCCGCGAGCAGAACGAGTGGGACAACCCCGTGCTGCTAGACACCATCAAGCTCGTAGACTTTGAGACTGTACGTTATCTGGCCAAGCAGGGCTCCAGCATGTGGAAGGAAACCGACGAGTCCGGCCCGGCGACGACGCTGCGGGGACAGAGCCGGCCAACGGTTATACAGGGCTTTACCGAGGCATCCAACGTCAACCCGGTTACCGAGATGGTGCGCATGATAGAGGTAAACCGAGCCTACGAAGCCAATCAGAAGACGATACAGACCGAGGATGCCACCCTCGGCAAGCTTATAAACGAAGTAGCCAAGGTATAAGGTAGGGCAGAACGATGGTACGAAGCTTGTGGACAGCCGCCAGCGGCATGATAGGCCAGCAGGCCAGCATAGACACGATCTCGAACAACCTGGCCAACGTCAACACGTCCGGCTACAAGAAAATGCGCGCTGACTTCGAGGACCTCATCTACCAGACGGTTCGCGTCGCGGGAACACCCGCCACCGAGGACACCGTCGTGCCGGTACCGGTACAGATGGGCCACGGTGTCAAGCTGTCAGCCACCCAGCGATCGTTTACGCAGGGCAACCTGCAGAACACCGAGAACGTGTCGGATATGGCCATCATGGGTGACGGCTTCTTCCGTATCATGATGTACGACGGTTCGTACGCGTACACGCGCGACGGCGCCTTCAAGATTGACTCCAACGGCCAGTTTGTTACATCAAACGGCTACAAGCTTATGCCGGAGGTCGTACTGCCGCAGGACTTCATCCCGGAAACGCTGTCGATCAGCCAGGACGGCCGCGTCAGCGTCAAGGTGCCGGGCCAGGACGACCCGGTAGACGTAGGCCGCCTCGAACTGTACCGCTTTGCCAACCCCGTCGGCCTCACCGCCGTCGGCGAGAACCTGTTCAAGCTGTCCAACGCGTCTGGCGACCCACTTCCCGGAAGACCGGGATTCGACGGCATGGGCAAGACGATACACAAGTTCCTGGAAATGTCCAACGTCTCTGTAGTACGCGAGATGGTCAACATGATCGTAGCCCAGCGCGCCTACGAGTTCAATTCCAAGGCCATCCAGACGAGTGACACCATGCTCGGCACCGCCACCAACCTCAAGAGGTAATGAGCCATGACGATTGACAGCGCGACGCTGGCGTACCAAAACAGAGCCCTGCAGGTACCCAAAGCCCAACCCGCCCAGGGCCTTGGCGCTGGCTCACGAGCGCGCGGCAGCGCCGGTATAGACCGCTCGAGCAAGCTCTACGAACAGTGCCAGGAGTTCGAGTCTATATTCGTCAACATGATGCTCAAGGAAATGCGCGCCACAGTGGACAAGAGCGGCCTTATCGACGGCGGCCAGGCCGAAGAGATCTTCAGCGACATGCTCTATGATGAGTACGCCAAGGACATGACCGCGTCCGCCGGCTTCGGCCTCGCGGACGCCGTGTACCTGGAACTGTCCCGCTAGAACCGGGACTATTCGTCCATCAACAGGCCCTTCTGGCGCGAGTCTATAGTATTGAGAAGATCCATCAGCTTGTCTTTTTCCATCAGGTCTATCAGGCGCGCCTCGACGAACTTCTTGGACTCGTCAGAGAAGGCTCCAGCGGTTATGCAGTACCCCTTACCCGCCTTCAGGTCTTTTATCCGTGCGTGAAAATCCCTCAGCACGAGCTCGCCTATGGTGCCGGTAGATCGTATCATCCTGAACAGCACCACGTCTGACCAGCGGCTGGTCTCAACCTCGGCGAGAATATCGGCCCAGTCGTTTTTCTGCACCGAGATGTCAGTAATCTTGACCTTGGCCCGGGGGAAAAACGACAGCGCTATCTTGCGGCACAGCGTTATAAAATCACTGGTAGCCGAGAGCAGGTACACCTGCAGGTTGCGGGACGAGTTGAGCTCGCGGTATTTGGCAAGCTGGGCCGGCGTATCCTTGTAGTTAGGATATATCTGCTGTATCTCGTTGAGCAAGCCTACCGCCTTGGCAATCTCCTGCTCCTTTAGATACGCGGCAGCCAGGCGGTACTTGATCTCTACCAGCACCTCTACCTTGATATCCGGATGCCTGAGACCCAGCTCAAAATCCATCACCGCCTTCTGAAACTGCCTCTGATTCAAGTGGATGGTACCCGCGAACAAGGCCGCCGACGGCCCGAGCGCCGGATCGGTACGCAGGTGCGTAAAGATGCGTATCGCCTGTTCTTCCTGCCCTATCTCGTGAAAGCACTCGCCCATCGCGAACAGGCTCTCCTTGTCGTCGGGCTGCAGGTCTACCACGCGCTTCAGGTTGGACAGCGCTTCCTTGTAATTTTTGGTCTTGAACAGTGAGTGTCCAAGAAAGCGCAAGCTCATCGCGTGCTCGGCGTTGCTCCTGATGGACAGGCGAAGGTGGAATATGGCTTTTTCGTACTGCCGACGCTGAAATTCCAGGTATCCCAGGTTGTAGTTAGTCTCAAAATCATCATTTTTTACGGTGTGGGCTATAATCAGCCCCTTGTACGCTTCGTCCAGCCGCCCCAGCTTGAGCGCAGACAAGCCGTAGCGTTTGTTCATTTCAAATTCGTCAATCTCCGGATTGCCAGCGGCCACCTCGAGCAGCAACTCGTATTCCTTGAACGCCTTGTCCCACGCCTGCTCCGTATAGTATACGTCGGCCAGCGCGGACAGCGCGTCGGCATCCTTGGGGTTCTGCGCCAGGCGCCGGTTGGCTTCCTTGAGAATCTGAGCATGATCCTTGGCCTTTATACGCTTGCTCTTTTTGCCCGCGCTTTTCTTGCCCCTCGAGAGCAGGGTACTCCCGATGATGACCACCAGAGCCAGCACGATGACGATAATGACAACCGGCAACAGATCCATGGTGTCAAGTATGGTCGGCACAAGGAAGTATTGTCAAGGAAGCATCCTGGATACCGTTTTTTGGCGATTCTATTGTCAGTTCCCGAGACTGGCATGACATGATAAACAAGATAATTCTACCAAATCTGTACGTCTATCCCGCCATTCGCTCATCCCAGCTACTTGACCGGCATCGCTGGCATCTTTTTATTTGCTTTATCTTGTCAATCTTGTCAATTTTTATTC
>JAFGUM010000020.1 GCA_016938515.1 Spirochaetales bacterium
GCGGGAATCTCATCCTGGGCTCTCGTTCTGAACAGCTCGCAGATGTCTTCAAGCGTGCGTATTTCGGCTTCTTCAGCGTTTCTGGCAGCGTATCCAGCAGCCTTGGAGTCTATGATGATGCGCATCTCGAATACTTCGGCCAGTGATGCTTCATTGTCGCGGAGCCACTGCGTAAAGGCGCTCTGTCCTTCTTGTGAACGGTCTGCTATGAAAATGCCCTTGCCCTGATGAACCCGCACCAGTCCGGATACCTCCAGCAGGCGTATAGCTTCGCGAATAGACGATCTGCTGACTCCGAGCATCGCCGTTAGCTGGTTCTCCGAGTAGAATCTGTCACCTGGATGAAATTCCTTCTCTTCAATCATCCGCTTGAGTTCCTGGAATACCTGCTCGGATAGACGGATTTTTGTGATCGCCACGGTGTAAGCTCCTCGCATGACTGGACAGCTACTCATCAGACAAGTACAGTTGTATAGCCAGTTTTTAATCCTGTCAAACATAAAATTTAATTTTTTTGAGAATTTCGCCAAAATGGGAGCTTGAGGATTCTTGAAATCTGGTACTAGAGCGAATTTAAAAAGTCGGTTACTTTTAAAATTGGCTTTGCGATTGCTTGCGTTTGCTTCGCAAACTCTGCGCTCAATCGCGGATTGAAAGAGCCTCACTAAAATGTGTTTGATTACAAAAGTTGCTTGCGCGTACCAGTAGCAGCTGAGTGGTCAGGTTGAAAGGGGAGTTCGTATGAAGAGCGTACAAGAGGCGAGGGCAGACGCACAAGCCATTTTCAGAGCCGGCATAGCGCGGGTAGATCCCGTAGCGATGGTCCAGAGAGCGGTTACGATTGTAGCCGGTGACTCAGGGCCGCGACTCCTTGCCTCAGCAGGCGGCGTCGAAGCCGCGTATGACCTGTCACGGTACGATAGGGTGTTCGCGACGGGTATGGGCAAGGCTACGGCCAGAATGGCGGCCGGTTTGGAGCATGCACTCGGAGACAGGCTCAGCGGCGGTCTGATAGCGGTAAAAAAAGGCCACGCGGAGCCGCTATCGCGAATACGAACGATGGAAGCTGGCCACCCCTTGCCGGACGACAGCTCGGTTGCAGCAGCCCAGGCCATTCTCGACCTTGGCGCGTCCATGGGCACACGGCTGACGGAGCGTGACCTCGTCATTGTGCTGGTATCCGGTGGCGGCTCGTCTATACTCTGCGCGCCGGCAGAGGGCTTGTCTCTAGAAGATAAAATCGCCACGACAAAGTTGCTGCTTGCTTCTGGCGCCAATATCAACGAGATAAACTGCGTGCGCAAGCACCTGTCCGCGGTAAAGGGAGGCCGGCTCGCGGCGGCCCTGGCTCCAGCTACGGTGCTGACACTCGTACTTTCCGACGTGGTGGGCGACGATCTGGACGCGATAGCCTCGGGACCAACCGTACCCGACCCCACGAGCTACAAAGACGCTCAGGAGATACTTGCCCGCTACGGTATAGCCGATCGCCTTCCTTCCGGCGTGGCCAGGCGCATAGCCAGCGGCGTGGCGGCAAGCGCGGGCTCGCCATCCGAGACGCCAAAACCAGGAGACCCGATTTTTAGTCTGAGCAAGACGGTGCTCATAGGAACGAACAAGCTGGCGGTACAAGCCGCGGCGGAAGAAGCCGGGAAGCGCGGCTACGCGACGCTGGCGCTGTCGTCCCGTGTAACGGGAGAGAGCCGCGAGGTTGCACAGGTGTTCCTTGGCATAGGAAAGGACATGGCGGCTTCTGGAATGCCCCTCACGTCGCCGGCGTGCGTTATCGCTGGCGGTGAGACTACCGTTACCCTCAAGGGCAATGGCAAGGGCGGCCGCAACCAGGAAATGGCGCTGGCTTTTCTCGCATCGCTGGGGCGCGCGCCCAAGGACGGAGAGCGACTCGTCTTCCTGTCCGGTGGCACCGACGGCAACGACGGCCCTACAGACGCCGCTGGAGCCATTGCCGATGTAGATCTGCTGGCCACGGCCAGGGAAGCAGGCATCAATCCGGAAGCCGCGCTCGCTAACAATGACGCTTACACTTTTTTTGATTCTGTCGGGGGGCTCATAAAGACCGGCCCCACGAACACGAATGTCTGCGACATCCAGGTACTTATCGCGCGCTAGAGCACCTGGATTCGTGCGTGTACTCGACAAGAGCCCGTCAATGGCGTACATTGTGAGTATTCACGATGAAGGAGAACGTATGTCGGAAAAAGAAACCCTGGTCATTTCGTCGAAGGTAAAGGCATTCATCAAGGAAGCCTCCGAGCTCAAGTGTTCGGCTGCCGTCATCGACGTACTGTCCGACAAGGTGCGCGCGCTCTGTGAAGCCGCCATCCAGAGTGCCAAAGCCGATGGTCGCAAGACCGTGCAGGAAAAGGACTTCAAGTAAGAAAACGATGAGTAGTGGCAGCGACGAAGGAAAACCCAGAAACGGCGTGCTGTCCTCGGATCAGAGCCTGGCGACAGCGTGGCTGTCTACGGGTTCTTCCGCGGGCATATCGTTCAAGCCGCACCTCGTAGCGTTCAAGGGCGGCACGGCAATATCGTTTTACAAGGATGGCAAGGTCCACTCGGGTACGCTCGCTGCCAGGCAGGAACTGGTCGTTTCCGTACCCGCGGGTGGCGCTCCACGGTACGTAACGCTCAATGCCGGTACAGTCGTGCGCTTTGACAAGGACGGTTTCGTTACCGGGCTCTGATCACCGCGCCACAAGGCGATTCAGCGTGGCGTTTTTGCCACGCTGAACCGCAGGCTGGCCTCGAAGCCTGGCGGACCGCCGAAGGACAGCGTGCCTTTGAGCTGGGCTGCGAGGCTTCGAACCAGGGTAAAGCCCATGGTGGAGCTGGTCATGGGGTCGATGTCTGGTGGCAATCCGGCACCCTGATCCTTTACGACCAGAGATACGTCGTTATCTATACGTCTAACCGC
>JAFGUM010000021.1 GCA_016938515.1 Spirochaetales bacterium
GGGCACGGCCGCGGCTCGGCCTGTCATCGCCAGGAGCCTGGCGGAACTGGCACTCGCGGAAGGTTGCAGCGCCGTGGCACACGGATGCACCGGCAAGGGCAACGACCAGGTACGCTTCGAGATGGGCATCAAGGCGTTTGCTCCGCAACTCGAGGTGCTGGCTCCCTGGCGTATCTGGGATCTGACGAGCCGGGAAGAGGAGATAGCCTACCTGGAGGCTCGCGGCATAGCCGTGCCATTCCGCGCTGGTGATTCGTACAGCCGTGACGACAACCTGTGGCACGTAAGCCACGAGGGCCTGGATCTCGAAGACCCGGCCAACGAGCCGGTTCTTGAAGGCATGCTCAAGATGAGCGTGCCACCGGCTATGGCTCCTGACGAGCCCGAGTACGTCAACATCAGCTTTGAAGCTGGCGTACCGGTCGCCGTAAACGGCATAGAGATGGACGGGGTCGCGCTCATCTCCGCTCTCAACGAGATCGGTGGCAAGCATGGAGTTGGTATAGTGGATATGGTTGAAAACCGGGTGGTGGGTATGAAGAGCCGGGGAGTCTATGAGACACCCGCTGGCACTATAATCATGGAAGCCCACAAAAAGCTCGAACAGTTGTGCCTGGATAGAAAGACTCAATCGTTCAAGGCTACGCTATCGCAGCGCTTTGCGGAATTGCTGTACGAAGGCGAGTGGTACTCGCCTCTCATGGACGCGATGAACGCGTTCGTCGATTCTACGCAGAAGGTGGTTACGGGTATGGTAACGCTAAAACTATGGAAGGGGACGATGACCGGCGCCGGCATGAGTTCCCCGTATTCCCTGTACGACGATTCTTTGGCCAGTTTTGCCACAGGACCCCTGTACGATCATCGTGACGCGGGCGGTTTTATCAACCTGTACTCCCTGCCGGTAAAGGCGCGGGGCCTTATGAAGGCCAGGCACGCGTCGTTGAACTTCCAGCCACGGCACGTTGCCGCGGGCGCGACCCTTCCCGCCGCCGACGTAGCGGCGGCCAGCTGATATGCCCGGCGTCCTCAGGCTCTGGGAGACGTCTCCGTCGGGGCTGGATCCCCGCGTCGACGCCTTTCTGTCGTCGTTATCGGTAGACTCCAGGCTTCTGGAGGTAGACCTCGAGGGTTCAACGGCTCATGCGGCGATGCTGGGCAGTGCGGGTGTTATACCGGCATCGTGGTCTGGAGCGCTCACCAGCGCGCTATCGTCGATGCTCGCCGACGCGCGCGCTGGCACGCTGTCGCCAGACGTCGGCGCCGAAGACGTGCATTCGTTCATAGAGCAGGAACTAACGCGGCGGCTTGGTGATACGGGCAAGGCGGTACACGCGGGACGCAGCCGCAACGACCAGGTGGCGCTCGACGTGCGCCTGTACCTGCGCACCGCGTTCCGGGAAGCCAGGGATGGCATCCTTGACGTGATGGGCGCTCTGTGTGACCTGGCGTCAGCGCACGTGGAGACGTACATGCCCGCGTACACGCACATGCGGCGGGCACAACCTTCGACGCTGGCTTTTCACCTGCTGGCCTGGTGCGCGGCGCTGGAACGAGACTACGGCCGCTTCGCGGATGCCGCCGCGCGCGCTGATGAATGCCCCCTCGGTTCAGCTGCTGTAGCCGGCTCTGGGCTGCCACTGAACCGTGAAGCGGTAGCCAACGCGCTCGGATTCAAGCAACCGACGAGAAACGCGATGGACAGCACCGGTGATCGTGACGCGTGCGTAGAATACGCCTCGGCGGCGGCGACACTCCTCATGCACCTGTCCAGGTTCTGCGAAGAAATTATCCTGTGGTCTGGCGCCGAGTTCGGCTTCATGGATATTGCCGACGAATGCTCTACTGGTTCGAGCATCATGCCGCAGAAGCGCAATCCCGACGTGGCCGAGTTGATACGCGGCAAGACCGGTCGCGTCTATGGATCCCTCGTCGCGCTTCTGACTCTGCAGAAAGGCTTGCCGCTCGGCTACGACCGCGACTTGCAGGAAGACAAAGCCGCCGTATTCGACGTGCACGATACGCTTGCAGGCGTCTTGCCCGCGTTTACCGCTCTGGTTGAAGCGCTACGCCCGAAGCCAGCGGCGATGGCGGCGGCTCTTGAAACAGGATTCGCCGAAGCCACCGACCTGGCCGAACTGCTCGTCGCCAAGGGGGTTCCGTTCCGAGACGGCTACGCTGCCACGAAGATAGCCGTCTCGATAGCCAGCGCGAAGGGGACGAGTCTCGCCGATCTCGATGATGACGATCTGGCAAAGGCTACCGGTGTGTTCGCCAAAGCCGGCATCAAGGCGGCTGACCTTGCAGAATACCTGAAGCCGGCCGCGTGCGTAGCCAGGCGCAGTATTACGGGCGGCCCGGCTCCGGTGCGGGTCAAAGAAGAGCTGCAGAGGCTTCGAGCCTTCATAAACCTGCACTTGTCGCGCTAGTACTACCACGGAATCATCCGGGGCGGGCTTCATCTGCTCAGGAGAGGGACGGCGGGAATCGCGCATCTGCGCATGGCAGCGTGGATTCTCGACGTCCCCCTTTCCTGGGCACTCCTTTTTTTGTAATCAAGGTATCAGCAGGAGGTATTACAACACTTCCCTTGTGGTTGCCCTGTCGAGAAGAGCCTTGAGCGTAGTTACCGGATTTTTGCGCTTGCCGAGCAGTATCATCGCGGCGATGATGTAGGGCTTGTAGCTCGCTTCACGGTACGTGTCGTCACGGTAGCGGTCAAACACGCTCGCGGCCACCTCGCCAGCCTTGCACGACACGTCGGTGATGTCGGCGGGGAGGCAGTGCATGTACAGCGCCTTGCCAGACTTGGTGAGCTTCATGCGCTCTTCTGTGCACTCCCAGTCCTTGAAGTTGGCGTTGTTGGCCAGGCAGGTTTTTTCCAGATCCTTGAGCCCGCCTTGGTCTCCCGCGTGCAACAGCGGCACGCGCTGGAGCATCACGTCGTACGGAGCCCAGCTCTTGGGGTACACGATGTCTGCGTCCTTGAAGGCTTCGTCCATCGAGTTGACGTGCCGGAACGAGCCGCCGGACTCCAGCGCCTGTTTTTTAGACTGCTCTAC
>JAFGUM010000216.1 GCA_016938515.1 Spirochaetales bacterium
AGGCGATTCAAACAGCTCAAGCTGTGATAGTGGCAGGAGACGCTCCGCCGACTTGTTTACCAGGATGGGAACATGATCCTCATCGCACACGACGATGCCATCCATCATCGAATCCAGTACCGCATCAAGCCGTTCGTTTTCATCCGCCAGCACCCGAAGCAGTCCGCGGATGGATTCTTCATTCATCCGCGGTACTTTCTCCATGGCGCGCTCTAGAAATTTTCTCATACTGTCGGTGTCCCGTATATGAACGCGTCCGCCAGCCTTTCTGTCAGCGCGACGGGTTGCAGGTTGTACGACGAGTAGCGCAGCAGGGCATCTCTGGCCAGCGCCGCGTACAGCTCCGCAGTGCGTATGGTCTCTAGTCCCGCGCCTTTCTCGCGCGCAAGACGTACGAACACCGCGCCTGTCTCATCGAGGAAGGCTGGAAAAGTCCACGCGCTCGCCTCGTCACCGCCACCAAAGTTAGACGTCCCTGCCACCACTTCGGCGATGACTTTCCTGACACTCGCGCCAGATTCAGCCAAGGCGATGAGGGGAAGATCGCTAAAACCTCGTAGTGTACCAGCAGCGGCGACAATAGCAGCCGCGTAGGAGCGCGCGAATTCTGCTATAGCCAAGGTAGATGCGGCCCTGTAAGCCGAAACGTAACTCGCCACGCTATCCGCGGTAGATTCTCTGTCCTTGAATATGCGCTCGATTACGCTCCTGGCGTCGGTGCTGGACCGTTGTATAAAGCGGTAGCGCCGTACTCTTGACAGTATGGTGGGAATTATCGCCGATCGCCGACTCGTAGTAAGCACGAATACCGCGTGCAGGGGTGGCTCTTCCAGTATCTTGAGCAGGGCGTTGCGGGACGCATCAAGCATACGGTCGGCGTGTTCTATTATGATGGTCTTGCGCCTGCCGTACGGCTTCAGGCGCGCCCAGAATTCCATCGATCGGATCTGGAACACCGGCGTTGCCGTGGGTAGCATGTCTTCCAGTTTCGCGCAGACCCCCAGTAGTTTGCTTGCCTCTTTTGCCGCCGCCGCGTCTGTGTGTGTGCCAGTTTCCACAGGTGCGCAGGCGTCTATCCCTTCGAGTACCGAACGGACGAGGGGCAATGCCTTGGCCAGGCGACCTTCTTCCCCCGAGTACAGATCTGCGTCGAAGCGCCTGACGAGTTTTCTGGCTGCCCGGATAAAGAAATAACGCGAAGCGGACCCCGGTGCTGTTTCCATCATGCGGGCGCCTATGGCGAGTTCTTCCCTGAACGACTTTGGCCCCACCAGCATGATGTCCTGGTGTACCAGGGCCCGGTGCCTCGCGCACTGCGGGCACGCGCAGTTCCACGCTGCCTCCCTCTCGCACGAGAGCACCCGGGCAAGTTCCAGCGCGGTACTCAGCTTGGCAGACAGTGGAGGGCCGTCGAACAGCAACGAACCGGGTAGTTCATCCCGCTCTACATCTCTGCGCAGACACGAACAAGCCTCGGCCTGTCCGAGAATATTCTCGAACACGCGCTCTACACCGTCGCTCGAACCGCGTATGAGATCAGGGCTGTTGCTTCCTGCACCGGTATCCGCTCGGCTACGATTGGTATGAGCGTTCTCGCTATGAAGCTACCGTCAAGCAGGGATGTTACATCCACGAGCGGCTGATAGTAGAGCACCATCACGATTATTGCTGATATGAGCACGCCTTCTACAGCCCCGAAAAGCAACCCGAACACACGGTCGAGTACGTCAAGATTAAGGTTTTCAAGGACACTGCGAAGCGAGCGTTCTATTATCTTTACGACGATAAACACCACGGCAAACGCCACTATGAAACCCACGACCGGTTCGAATCCACCAAGTTCCATCATCTGGGATAGTAGCGCTCCTACCTGGCGGTAGAAGAACACTCCCGACAACAATCCCCCTACGAGGGCCGCCGCGGATAGCACCTCTCCAATGATGCCCTTGAACCAGCACCGAAGCGCGGCAATGGCGATGATTCCGATCAGAATGTAATCAAGCGTATTCATGGCATTATGCCCCTTTCCCTATGCAACGATGCTTCCTGTTGAGTTTATCCTGTCCAGTATGAGGCTGGTGATGGTGCTCGCGGCGTCTGACCTGAGTACTGAGCGGGCTCGCTCCGCCATGGCAAGCCGTTTCTCCCGCGAGGACAGCAACGGTAGCAGCGCCCCCAGAAGCGTAGCCGGATTCGCGTCGGCTCCCGTCAGGCAAATCGCCGCCCCTGCTCTTGCCAGCGTCTCGGCGTTCTCTACCTGATCCCCGCGACTACCCGCCCCGGCAAGAGGAACGAGTATCATCGCAGTGCCCGAAGCAGCACCTTCCACGGTTGTACCGGCGCCGGCTCGACCAACTATAACGTCCGCGGCAGCGAGAAGATCGGCCATCTGCTCGCGAACATACTCAAACCCCCGATAGCCTGGGTCGTCTGGCCTGCATGGCGTGTTTCCGGGACCAAGCTGGTGGGCGACGACAGCCTTGCCCGCCAGTTCGGGCAGGATGGCCGCAACGAGTTCGTTTATCTGCCTGGCGCCCTGGCTCCCCCCGAGTACCAGCACCAGCGGCAGTGCCGGGCTGAAGCCCAGCCACGCGCGCCCGGCATCAGCGTTTCCATTGGCAATTGCCTGGCGTACCGGGTTGCCGGTAACCGTAGCGCGGGCGCGCTGATAATCCGTCAGAAAACCGAGCGTCGCTTCCCAGCTTACCAGGATGCGCTCCGCGCGCCTGGCGTTTATCCGCGTCGCCAGCCCCGGTGAGACGTCGGACTCGTGCGTGAAAACTGGAATCCCGAGGGATGCCGCGGCAAGGCAGGGCGGCACGCTGACGTATCCTCCCTTGGAAAAGAGCAGCACAGGTTTGTGCGCGCGCAGTAGTCGTCTCGCGGCGACGTAGCCGGCAGCGACCTTGAACGCGTCGGTTACGTTGCGCAGCGACATTGATCGCCTGAGCTTGCCCGAGGGTATCGCGTAGAACTCAACGCCAGCCGCTTCGACCGCGGATCGTTCGACCTCCTTGCCGGAGCCTATCCATATGATGGTACCGCTCCAGCGCTCGCGTAGCTTCTCTATAACTGCCAAGCCTGGATAGACGTGTCCTCCCGTGCCACCACCGGTAAACGCTATGCATGTATCGCTCATTGCGCATCACTCACAGCGCGCCCAAAAGCTTAGCGTACGCGGCGAGCGCCGGGTCGGATGGGCCGCTCGCTGACAGCACCGTTGACGTAAGTTTCTTGCCGAGCTGCACACCCTCCTGGTCGAACGAATTGATATTCCAGGCAAACCCCTGGAACATCACCTTGTTTTCATAGTGGGCGAGCAGAGCGCCCAACGATCGCGGGTTCAGCTCGTCCGCTACGAGCAGCGTCGATGGGCGACCTCCGTAAAAGCGTTTGTTTGAGTCTGCATCATCTTTGCCAAGGGCAAAGGCGACTATCTGCGCCGCCAGGTTGGCGTTGAGGGTGCGGCGCGAAGTGGCGCCGTTGTATTCGGGATCAAAGGCTGACTGGTTGTTCCTGAAACCGATAAACTGGAGCGGAACAATGTCTGTTCCCTGATGCAAAAGCTGGTAGAACGAGTGCTGACCGTTGGTGCCGGGCTCCCCGAACACTACTGGTCCAGAAGGCAGGGGCAGAGGCTTGCCGTTCCTGTCAACGCTCTTGCCGTTGGATTCCATGTCAAGCTGCTGCAGATGCGCAGGAAACCTCGACAGCGCCTGCGAGTAGGGTAGAACCGCCACCGCTGGACGGCCGAGGACGTTGCGTTGGTACACGCCGAGCATCGCGTCCAGCAGCGCGGCATTTTTCCTGATTTCAGGTTCCAGCGCGAGGGTGTCCGCTTCAGCAGCCCCTTCCAGCAGCGCCGTGAAGGTTTGTGGCCCGAGCGCAATTGACAAGATAACGCCGCCTACTGCGCTCGTCGCGCTGTATCGGCCGCCTATGTAGTCATCGATATAGAATGAGTCAAGATACCCTGGATTACCCGCCAGCGGGCTTGTCTCGCTGGTTACCGCGACTATGTGCCTGGCCGCGTCAACGGTTCCGGACCTGGTAAGCCACGAGCGAACGAGCGCCTCGTTGGCGAGCGTCTCCAGCGTGGTGCCACTCTTTGATACGAGTATGAACAGGCTTGTTTCAGGGTCCAGCTTTGCCAGGATGCCATTGGCGTCGTCGGGATCAACGTTGCTGATGAATGATGCTTCCAGAGCCAGAAGCCCCTGCTCGCGCGCCCACAGCTCCAGAGCCAGGTACAACGCACGTGGCCCCAGATCCGAGCCTCCGATGCCTATCTGTACGACGCGTTCGAATCGCCTGCCGGTTGAGCCGACGATTTCACCAGTGCGCACGCGGTCGGCGAAGGTTGCTGCGCGGAGGCGCTCTCCTTCGTAAAAGGCTCTGTAGTCGCGCCCCTCCCTCACCACGGGCCCGCAGGGCGTTCCGCGAGCGCAATGGTGCAAAACCATGCGCTTTTCACCGATGTTCATCGTTTTGCCCGATACGGTGTCGCGATATTGGCCGATAAGGTCAAGCTCGCGAGAGGCGGTGGCCAGCAGATCTATCGCTTCATCGCTGACGTCCATCGCCGCGTACGAATACGAAAGGCTTCCGCCAGCGGCGATCGTCCGCTCGGCGATTCTATGGGGTGCAAGGAAATCGCGCAGGTTTTGCGCGGGTTGAGCGAGTATCGAGAGCCATACAGTCGTCTCGTCGATGCGTTTCCACGTGGTCATGGTTGGAATCCTTCTCCTGGAATAGCCAGCCCGACGGGGCTGTGTGTTTCATTTCGACACGTTTATAGTACGCCGTGGTGGTGCAATTTTCAATAGCTCGCTTTGTCGTGACTAATTGGCCTGGCAATACCAGTCGACGCCATTCCTTGCCGCGGGACTGGTTTCTGTACGAATGTGTTTCAGTCTGGTATACTCGTGTGTAGCTCGCCTTGCGCGGGCAAGATCAAAAATGTTTTGCGGGAGTGTCGTATGCCCAAGGTAGTAACGTTTATAGAAAAGGAATTTATCCTTACCCAGGTGCAAAAAAACGCCAGCAGGGTTGTCGTCTTTGGCTCTGGCAAGAGCGTTGACGCTACCCTCAAGGGCTTTGACAAGGAGTCGTTACGTCTGTCAACGACGCCCGCAGCGGCTGAATCGTTCGCCGCCTGGGATCCAGTGTCGGTTTTTCTTTCCTACCAGAGCCAGCGGCTCACGTTTCCCGGCAAGGTTAAAAAGATTCATGGCGGGGATATGGTAATTGGCCTGCCAGAGAATCTGATAAAAGCCCCGCAGCGTAAAGCAGTACGAGTCGAGCCTCCAAAAGATCTAACCCTCTCTTTTTTCATGCAGAACGAGCGCGTTCATATCGACTGTCCTGAGTCGAGCGAGTACTCTGAGCTGGAAATGCCGGCGCTGAGCGTCGGATTCGATACTGCTTCTATCCACGATCTCCTTGAGAGCTTCAGATCTATAGCGTCTACCATGTAC
>JAFGUM010000217.1 GCA_016938515.1 Spirochaetales bacterium
GGAAGGCTCGCGGCTTCGGCTTCCGCCTTCATCAGCGCCGCAAGTTCAGCCCGCACGCCGCTTCGCTCCATGGCGACGAGCACCGAGTCCACGTCCGACTGGCTCGCCTCGTGATTGCCGAACACGGCGCCCAGGCGCGAGCGTTCCGCGCCATCGACACGCCCAAACAACCTGAGCCTGAATAGCGTCTTTTTATCCTCCCTGATGTCGGAGCCGATGGGCTTGCCGAGTTCGGCTTCGTCCGCGAACAAGCCCAGTTCGTCGTCCTTGAGCTGGAAGACCACGCCCAGGTGCTCGCCAGCCTCCTCCAGATTCAAGCGGGTCAACTCCGGCGCACCGGCCAGCGTGGCACCGATGGCCATGGGCAGGCTAAAGGTATAGCGGCCAGTCTTGTACCGGTACAGCGTGAGTATATCGGCTTCTGTGGGTTCGGTGGGCGCGTTCCTGAACGGGTTGGTAGAAGCCGGGCGCACCGCGCCGTTGACGACGTCCTGCATCTGCGCCACACCGACCAGGGACAGCTCCCTGGCAGCAATGGCCATCACCGTTCGCGCCAGCTCCGCTGACGCATTGCTTCCGGCGCCTAGTGTAGCCAGAACCCTGAACGCGGCAAAGTACGCAAGATCGCCAACGCAGACGCCGAGGGCTTCACCGTAGTGCTGCGGATCATCGTACGTACCCCGCCGGAGATCTTCTTCATATTCAACGTGCACCGTTGGCGCGCCACGGCGTGTACGATCACGGTCCATTATGTCGTCGTGCACGAGCAGACCCGCCTGAAACAGCTCCATGGCTGCTCCCGCCAGGTTCAGAGCCAGCGAGCTGGCTTCATCCGGTTCCCTCCCCGAGGCCAACTCGTAGCCAAGGCGCACGAGGCAGCCGCGGATCATCTTGCCTCGCGCGGCAAACGAAGCCAGCCTGGACGCCGCCGTTGCGCCGAGATCGTCAGAAACCGAGGCATATTCGGCACCGTACGCGTCCATCAGCGATGCTATGGTTCTTTCTATTTCTTTTTTGGCGCCGGCGAAATACTCGAGCACGGTGGCCTCCTATGCACTGGTGGACGGCGCGATAGAAGCAGCCTTTCCGTGCAGCCTGCCAAGCGCGTCGTATACGATAAAACTCAGCATCAACATGGAGAAACTGTAGAAGAAGTCTTCGAGCGGTATTGTTCCCACGCGGATCGACAGGTTCTCCGCGTCATTGTAGAGCACAATCGGCTTTCCGGTAAGAATGCCGTTGGCTATCCAGAACGGCAGGTACGTCAGCAGCATGGCCAGCCAGAAGTTACGGCTGCGAAGGCTGGCCGGCGACAGAATCATCGCAACCACCAGCGCGACGGCTACCGACGCCATCACGACGCCTGTATACACGAGATGGCGGAAGGCGATCGACACTGCCACAAACACGAGAGCCAGCGCGAGCCACACGAAGCCTGGTATCTGCAGCTCGGCGTCCTTAACGTAGGCTCTGACGCACGCCAGTATAAACAGGCACGCGTAAGGCACAAACACAAAAAACAGCCACTCGCCCAACGGCAGGCCGAGGAAACGCCAGGTTCCCGCGTAGTCATCATTGAACGACCATATCCCAGCCGCGGTTTTCCATACGTCCCAGGCGCCAAACACCACGAGCACGACGGCAATGGCGCGAAAGACCGCTGGCCATTGCCTGTAAAACGCGACCTTTTTGTCAAACGAGAGCGCCAGCGGCGCGGCTACTACCGCCAGTACGAGGAGCGTGTAGTACGTCATGCCGTCAGTACGCCTGGAGGGCTTCTCCCTCGCAGACATGGCGCGCGCCTGCCTGTGCCAGCGACAGCAGTTCCCGCTCTCCTGGTATGAGTATGAGAGGCGCTATCCAGTCGCAACGCTCAGCGATCCAGTCTGTAAGGGGGGGTCTGGCCAGCCCTCCAGTAAGCACGATGGCGTCCACGGCGCCGCCGAGCACGGTGGCCATAGCGCCAATTTCCTTGGCTATCTGGTAGGCCATTGCCTGGTAGATCTCTTCAGCCTTGGCGTCGCCAGCGCTGATGCGCGCGATTATTTCGCGGGCGTCGTCGGTACCCAGGTAAGCCAGGAGGCCTCCCTTTCGCGTCAGCGCGTCTACAAGAGCCTTGGCCGACGGGAACTGGCCGCTGTACGCCAGCTCCACGAGCCCGCGAAGCGGCAGGGTGCCGGTGCGCTGGGGAGAAAAGGGGCCGCCGTCCATCGCGTTGTTTACGTCGATGAGCCTGCCCTTTTTCATCGGGCCGATGGAGATGCCGCCACCCAGATGCGCGATGATGACGTTGTAGTCTTCGATGGAGCCGCCAAGCTGCCTGCAGGCTTCCCTGGCCACGGAGCGCATGTTCAGCGCGTGCAGCTGGCTCTTGCGCGCCAGAGCCGGCCAGCCCGAGTAGCGGGCCAGTGGCTCAAACTGGTCAACACCAACCGGATCGACTATGAGCGCCGGAACTTCGTGGATTCTCGCTACGCTCGCGGCAAGGAGGGCTCCCAGGTTGCTCGCGTGCGTTCCGTAGCGGTTGGTGGTCAGGTCATCGATCATCGCCTGGTTGACGGCGTAGCTGCCAGCTTCGAGTGGCCGGGTAATGCCACCCCGGCCGACTACAGCGTGCAGCTGCGGCGCGCCGGCTTCCCGGAGAAACTCGTCAATCTGGCTCGATCGAAACTCCACCTGGTCAATGGGTTCGGGCATGCGCGCCGCGTCGTCCTGCCCTATGGTCAGCTCGGCATGGGCGATCTCCTCCAGCGTCCAGGAATCGTTTCCCCTGTACAGCGCAATCTTGGTACTCGTGGATCCAGGGTTGATAGCCAGAAATGTTTTCACGCTTCGCCTCCCAACAACGCCATCACTATCGAGTTGTACTTCTCGGCGGCACTGTCACTGCGTGACAGAAGTATAATGGGTACGCGAGCACCCACTATCATGCCGCCTCCCGCGTAGCCGGCGAGGTTGATAAGCGCCTTGCCCAGGTGATTGCCGCTCGATATATCGTGCACCATGAGGATGTCAGCGTCGCCGCGTATTGCCCCCGTGTAGCCCTTTATTTCAGCGGCTTTGGGCATCATCGCCAGATCGAGGGCAAGCGGACCATCCACGACGCATCCGGGAAACTCACCGCGATCACCGCGTTGCTTCAGCTCCACAGCGTCTGACGAACCGGGAATCTTGGGGTTTGCCTTCTCGTTCGCGGCGAGCACCGCAACCTTGGGCACGTCTATGCCAAGGTGGTGGAAGAGGTCTACCGCGTTGCGGATGATGGTAGCTTTCTGCTCGAGGTCGGGTTGCGGGTTCATGCCGCCGTCTGTAACGCCTACGAATCGCCCGTCCGGGCTCTCGGTAACCAGAACGTGAGACAGCAGGCGGCCGTGGTCAAAAAGGCTTTTCTCGGAGACCACCGCCTTGAGCAGAGCCGGCGTTGACACGAGGCCTTTCATCAACAGATGCGCGCGGCCATCTAGCACAGCGCGAATAGAGGCGGCTGCCGCGGCGTCGTCTCCGCT
Organism: Spirochaetales bacterium; assembly: GCA_016938515.1. Lineage (GTDB taxonomy): Bacteria > Spirochaetota > Spirochaetia > Treponematales > UBA12059 > SZUA-370. Next base: position 3,507 of record JAFGUM010000217.1, read on the forward strand.
TGCCTCCACTATGCCTACTGGTTCTACCCCGTGTGCCTTCGCGAGGCTTTCGCAGCGCGATGGGTCGCCTACCAGTAAAAAACCAGCCAGTCTTCTTTCCTGCGCCTCCCTGAGCGCTTCGTATACCTCGTCACCATCGGCGCCGCACACGGCGATGATTCGCTGGCTACCCGTCAGGGCCTTCTGTTCGAGCGTGGCGAAGTTCATGCTCATTTCTCCCCGCGCCCCAGTTCGAGCGCCTTCAGATTCATCTCGACGACGGCCTCTCCTTTGGAAGCGAGGCGTGCTTTCACGGCGTCCCGTATCCTGGGCAATTCGATGGGCAGGTACTTCGAAGCGGCGCCGACGAGCACCATGTTGGCCGCAGTCGGGTTACCCGCTTCCCGGGCAAGCTGCTTCGTCTGCACGATGATGCCGTGGGGCAGAGCAGCCACGGCGCCCAGCACCATCGCTTCGTCAGGATAATCGACGATATTATTGTACGGTTCTTCCGCGCTGACTACCAGCCCTTCTGGTTTGAGATAGTCGACGTAGCGAAGCGCTTCGAGCGGCTCCATGCTCAGTATCATGTCCGCCCTGCCAAGACCGATCAGATCACCGTGAATAGGGCCATCGGCCAGCCTCAGGTGCGCCTGCACCGCTCCGCCACGCTGGGCCATGCCGTGCACCTCTGACTGCCGCACTTCCAGGCCCGACGCCATCGCGGCCTGCGCTATTACCGCCGCCACCGACAGGATACCCTGACCGCCTACGCCGCCCAGAATGATGTCGTACTTCATGAAACCGCCCCCTGCTTCGCGTTCCTGCGCTTGAGCGTCTGGATGCACTCCCGCTTGGCGATAACCACCGACACGCCGCGGTATGCCAGTTCTCCCGCGATAATGGCGACGTTCTGTTCCCTGTTTTTTGCCAGCGGGACAATCTCCACGCAGTGCTCGGGCTCGACGCCGAGGCCCAGCACGGCCGCCCGTATACCCGGCGACGCGACGATGGTATCCTGGCCGCCCGTCATGCCCGTGGTGTAGTTATCCAGGATGATAACCGTGATGGACAGCTTGGCGCTCACGACGTCGGTGAGACCCGTAAGCCCGGAGTGCATGAAGGTGCTGTCACCGAGCACGGCTACCACGGGGTGCATCCCCGACTCAGCCGCGCCGCGGCCCATCGTGATGCTGGCACCCATGCACAGGGCCGTCTCTATTACCTGGTGTGGCGGCAGGAAGCCGAGGCTATAGCACCCGATGTCGCTGGTTACGAGACTCTCGGGGTACGGGGACAGAGCTTCCTTGAGCGCTATGAAGGTGTCGGCGTGCGGGCAGCCCTGGCACAGCTGCGGCGGGCGGCCCGGCAGGCTGAAGGGCACGGCCACTGCTCCGCTCTTGAGCGGGGACAGACCCAGCGCCGCGCGTACGTTGTCGGGGTCTAGTTCACCGGATGCCTGCACGGTGCCGTCGAGCTTGCCGCTGACCACGAGTTCCTGGGGCACGATGCCCTTGAGCAGCCGCTCCACGTAGGGGTACCCCTCCTCGATGCAGATGACGCGCGAAGCGCCCTCTGCGAGCCTGCGTATCGTGTCCATGGGCAACGGATACATGCCAATATGCAGGTGATCTGGAACAAAGCCGAGGTCTGACGCATTTTCCTCGTAGTAGTTGCGGCCAAGCCCCGTCGTGATTACCGCGAACGGCCGTGACCGGCGAGTCGCTATATCCGCGCCTTCGTCGGCCAGCACGAGCGGGTTGTACGCGCTGGCCACCGACTCGCGCTCCAGCTCCACCATCACGCCGAGGTGGGCCGCGTAGTTTTTGCGGCTGGTAGCCGGCAGCACCATAAAGTCGTCCCTGCCAGAAAACTTGAGCATCGGATTGCGGGCGCGCGGAGCTCGTGGCCGTACGACAGCCCTTGAGTGCGACAGCCGCGTTACCAGCTTGAGCAGCACGGGAACGTGAAACCGTTCTGACAGGTCGAACGCCTCGCGCGTCATCTCGTAGGCTTCCTGCTGGTCGTGGGGCTCCAGGCACGGCATCTTCGCAAAGTCGGCAAAGTAGCGGCTATCCTGCTCGTTCTGCGAGCTGTGCATGCCCGGGTCATCCCCCACCGCGAGGACCACACCGCCCTGGATGTTCATCAGCGTGGAGTTCATAAACGGGTCGGCCGCGACGTTGAGCCCCACGTGCTTCATCGTTACGAGCACGCGACGGTTGACAGCCGAAGCTCCTATCGCGGCTTCGTACGCGGTCTTTTCGTTGGAGCACCACGAAGCCCGCGGCAACGGCTCGGCTGATCCCTGGAATAGCTCGGCGGGGTTGTGGGCCAGTACGTGCTGCATGTACTCTATGATTTCTGTCGATGGGGTGCCAGGATAGCCATACGCAAAACTGGCTCCCGCGTGCAGCGCACCGAGGCCTACAGCCTCGTCACCCAGCAAAACGTGCTCGGACATTGATTGGTACCTCCGATTGGTACCCATCGTGATACCATAATATTCGCCAATTGGCAAATGGAAACATATAATATTCAGTATTTTATAGATTTTTCCGTATTTGTTAGTAGAATCACCGACTTGTATCGACTCACGATAGCTGATACGATGCCAGCATGGCCAAGCTCGACGACGTAAACAGAAAAATACTCGAGATACTGCAGCTCGACTCCTCCATTACCAACCAGGAGCTGGCCTCGCGCATCAACCTGTCGCCAGCCACCACGCTCGAACGCGTTAAAAAGCTGGAGCAAGCCGGCATTATCAGGAAATACGTAGCGTTGCTCGACGAGAAGAAACTTGAAAAACACGTAAAGGTGTTCGTGTCCATCACGATGAAGGACCACAGTGATACGAGCATCCAGGAGTTCAACCGCCGTATCTCCGAGTTTCCGGAGATACTCGAGTGCTGCCGCCTCGCGGGAGAGAAGGACTACCTCCTCAAAATACTCGTAGACAATATAGAAGACTACGAAATATTCACGCGCACGCGTCTGTCAACGCTACCGGGGATAGACAAGGCCAGTTCCAGCATCGTGCTCGCGAGCATAGTAGACCACACCGCCATACCGCTCTGAGCCTGTTCCA
>JAFGUM010000022.1 GCA_016938515.1 Spirochaetales bacterium
ACCGGGTGCCACCGCCCGAAGTATACGAGCGCCACGGCGATAAAGCCGCGGCCGGCTATCAGGTCGTCGGCAAACATGCGCGCCTGCGCGAGGCTCAGGTACGCGCCGGCGAGCCCCGCCATGGCGCCGCCCAGAGCCAGCGCCTGGTAGCGCACCAGCGCCACGCGTATGCCCAGCGAGTCAGCCGCCCGCGGGTACGTGCCCACGGCGCGCACCTTGAGCCCCCACGGCGTCTTGAACAGCACGTACCAGAACACGGGCACCAGCAGAAACGCCAGGTAGACGAGCAGGTTGTGGTTGAACAGGATATCACCGAGGTACGGAATGCGGGACAGTAGCGGTATGGGCACCGACGGGATTCCTTCCACACCGGTAACGCCACCAACGTAATGGCGGAACAGCGTCCCCGCGGTACCCCAGCCGAGCATCTGCAACCCTATGCCCGCAATGCCCTGCGGCGCGCGAAACGTCACGACTACCAGCGCGAACAGGAGGCCGAGCAGGGCGCCCACGAACAACGCCAGCACTATGCCTATCAGGTTGGCGCTTCCGGCCAGGTCTGTTCCGGCCAGAAAATATGGCGGCAGAAAGCCGACGAACGCACCCATTGCCATGATGCCCTCGCAGCCCAGGTTGAAGACGCCCGCCCGCTGGTTGATGGTTTCGCCCAGACCCGCGAGCAGCAGTGCCACCGAGAAGGGTACGCCCAGGATAAGTATGTTGAGTATGAAGGAGCCTTCGTTCATCGCTGGGCCTCCGTTGTATCTGTACCCTCACCAGAACCCACGGCCGCCTGGGCTTGCAGCTTCGCGAGCGCTTCCGGGTCGTCGGCCAGGCAAGGCGATGGAGCGTCTGATGGGTCTGGACACGCTTCTATGGACCCGGGAGGAGCGGGTGGCTCTGGCTTGCCGAACCAGCGGAGCAGCGTTCGGGCAACCTTGTCCTGCACGTACGGATTGTTCATGAACTGCCGCGCGGAAACGATGGCCATGATTATGGCTCCCTGCAGTACGAGCACCATGTTGGCGGGCACGTCCGCAAGGCGCTGCGTCATGTCGGCTCCCAGCAGCAGCAGCCCGAAAAACAGCGACGCCGGCACTATGCCCGCCGGGTGCAGGCCGCCAAACAGCGCGACGACGATGCCGGTGAAGCCGTACCCGCCGGAAACGCCTTCGATGGCACGCCGGTGCACGCCGAGAATCTCAACGGCGCCGGCCATTCCCGCGAAGGCCCCTGACAGCAGCATGGCCAGAATCAGGTAACGCTCGACGTGGATGCCGGCGTACCGTGCCGCCTTGGCTTCCGCTCCGGCGGCGCGCATCCTGAAGCCCACGCTCGTCCGCCACAGCAGGAAAAACACGAGTACGGCCAGCGCCAGCGCTATGAAGACGCCGGTGTGCAGCCGGGTGCCGGGTATGATGCGGTCCAGCCATGCCTGCCGAGGTATACGCACGGTCTGCGGGGTACCCGAGCCGGTAACCAGCTCCTCGGGATCCATCAGCGGACCCCGCAGCAGGAATGTATAGAACTGCGCGGCTATGTAGTTGAGCATCACGGTGGACAGTATCTCGTTTACGCCGAGTCGTGCCTTCAAAAATCCAGCCAGCCCTCCCCACAAGGCGCCACCGGCCGCGCCAGCCAGCACGGCAAGCGGTACGATGATGATCTTGGGCATGTCGGGCAGGGCTATTGCCGTGGCGCTCGATGCCAGTATGCCTATGAGCATCTGCCCCTCGGCGCCTATATTCAGGATGCCGCTCCGGAACGCTATCGCTATACCCAGCGCTATCAGCGACAGCGGTATGGCGCGTACGACAATCTCTGTAATTCCCATCATGTCTTTGAGCGGCTCGGTGAGTATTACGGTGTAGGCTTTGCCAATATCAGCTCCAACCGCAGCAAAAACGATGGCACCGATGATCATTGCCGCCGCCGCCGCCGCGACGACGATGGCGGTGTTGTACGCCAGCTTCATTGACTTATTCATCGGAGACTCCAGCCATCAAAAGGCCGAGTGATCGCTTGGTCGCGCTCTTACCCGGCACTATCCTGAGTATTTTGCCCTTGTAGATGACGGCGATGCGGTCAGACAGGTTCATTATCTCTTCGAGCTCCTCTGAAATGAGCAGAATCGCGACACCCTCAGACCGCCTGGCGAGTAGCTGCTTGTGGATGAACTCCTCGGCGCCCATGTCCAGGCCCCTCGTCGGGTACACGGATACGAGAGCCTTGGGGCCACGCGCCAGTTCTCTGGCCAGTATCACTTTCTGGATGTTGCCACCTGACAGCGAGCCGGCGGCGGTATCAGTCGACGGACAGCGTATGTCGAAACGATCCCGCAGGTCGGTCGCGTTCTTTGCTATCTGCCTGAGTCGCAAAAAGCCGCCAGAACTCCAGGCTTTTTCGCCCACGTCCTTGAGCACCAGGTTCTCCCGCACCGAGAACGACGGGACGATGCCCTCGGTATTGCGGTCTTCCGGTATGTAACCCATACCTTCATCTATGATGCGTCTCGCCGTGCTTCCAGCCATTTCCACGCCATCAAGCGTAATAGAACCCGACTCGGGTTTCCTGAGGCCGTTGAGAGCTTCGGCGAGCTCTCGCTGACCGTTGCCCGATACGCCGGCCAGCCCCACGATCTCCCCTGCGGCTATATCGAGAGTAACGCCATCAAGTGCCAGGTTACCGCGGTCGCCGCGCACACGCAGTTCTCGTATTGACAGGAGCCCCCGTGCGTCGCTGCGATCTACAACCGTGGAATCGACGCGTGGCAACTCAACTTCGTGGCCGGTCATCAGCGCGGCAAGTTCCGCGGGTGAATGGTTCTCAGTGCGACCCTCAAAGACTATGCGGCCACGTCGGAGTATTGAAACGGTATCGCTCAGTGCCTTTACCTCGTGCAGCTTATGGCTGATGAACACTATTGACAGCTCCCCGGACATTTTTTCAAGGAGCTCTATGAGTTCATCGGTTTCCTGCGGAGTAAGCGCGGAGGTAGGCTCGTCGAGTATTAGGAAGCGCGCTCCCAGGCACAGCGTCTTGACGAGTTCCACGCGTTGCTGCTCTCCCACTGAAAGCTGCCAGACGAGGGCGTCCGGATTTACCGGCAGTTCGTGCTTCTCGGACACTTCGAGAATGCGTTTGCGCACCGCGGCTTCATCGAGCCGGAATGGTCGATGCGAAGACTTCATCCCAAGAGCCACGTTCTCTACCACGGTCATGTTCTGCACGAGCATGAAGTGCTGGTGAACCATGCCTATGCCATGGTCAAACGCGTCGTTTGGAGACCGGAACCTTATTTCCTCGCCGTTGATGAGTATTTGTCCCTCGTCAGGTTGGTACAAACCCATCAGGATGTTCATCAGGGTTGTCTTGCCGGCGCCATTTTCTCCTACGAGCGCCCTCACCGAGTGCTCGCCTATCGACAGGTCTATGTGATCGCAAGCAAGGATGCCGGGGAAGCGCTTGGTAATGCCCCGCAGTTCGAGGCTCCGTATCGGTTCATGCCCCATGCACGAGCTCCTTGACGTACTGAATTTCTGATATTCAGGGATTTTGAACACAGAGACACAGGGAAGAAGAGGCTACAACTCCTTCCTCTTCTTCCCTGTGCTACAAATTTCGTTCTCAGGCTTCTCGTATCAGTACTTTACGGCCTGCCAGTCAAGTTTGAGGCTCTGCGAGGTAATTTCCGCGCGGGCCTTGTCGGCGGCTGCGCGAATCTCCGCCGTCAGAACGGGGCCTACCGTATCGTTGAACTTGTAGATGAAACCACCGTTGTTGAAGGTAAGCGGGAGGTTTTCGCCGCCAAGGATGCCCGCGGCGCGCTTGTCTATCATCGCAGCCACCACCGGCGCGTAATCGTAGCTGGCAGCTGCGACAACTTTATAGCCCTCGGGCATGGTCAGCTGGAGCGTATCCTGGCCGAGCCACCAGATGGGCTTGTCCTTGTACTCGGCTACCGCCCTGAGCGCGCCGGTTGCCTGCTGAGCGGCGCCCGTAAGCACGTCGGCGCCGGCTTTGATCTGTGTCTGGGCCAGCTCGCCGGCTTTTACGTAGTCCGCGAACGAACCGGTGTGCGCTACCTTGATTTCTGCCTTGGGGTTGGCTGCCTTGACGCCCAGCCAGAATCCGCGATTGTACCTGGCCGAATCGCCAGCATCGACGGGACCCACGACGCCGATGACGCCGCTCTTGGTTATCATGCCGGCTATGATGCCGTTGATATACCCGGTTTCTTCGCTCATGGGCATGTAGGTAAACACGTTTTTGGGGCCAACGTCGGCATTGGTTCCGTACGCGAATGTCATCGCCGGGAATTCTTCAGACAGTTCCAGGATAAGGTTCTTGAACTGCGCGCCGTGGGCTATGATGATGTCAAAGCCTCTCGAGGCGTACTGCCTGGCGGCCGAACCGGCGTCTACGGGCTTCATCTTTTCGCTGTAGTTGTACTCGATGGCGTCTGCACCGCGCTTGTTCTGCACGGCAACGATGGCGTCGTGCATCGCCTGGCCCCAGCCCTTGTCGTCAACAGTCGATTCAATGATCAGCGCTATTTGTACCTTTTCCTTCTCGGGAGCGCTGGGCACCGCGGCTTCCTTTTTAGCGCAACCAACCGTAGCCATAACGATCGCGAGCGCTCCGATGAATACCAGTACCTTCTTCATGTCCGCCTCCTGTGGCAGTGTGGTATCGATCCCGGGATATATACGCTTTTCTGAGCGTTGCCCTATGGTTTACGAGAGAATATCATGGCGCAATCGCGCCGTAAACAATTTTCACCTGTCGCGAGCCGCATTTCTGCGCTTCCTGGCTCGTTCTCTGGCCTCCTTGGGATGGAACGTATACAGATATAACAATTCTACTTTCTCGCGAGCCCACGGCGTTCGCCGCAGAAACTTGAGGCTTGAAGATACGCTCGGCTCCGCTTCAAAGCACTTGACTCGCACGTGATCGGCAAGTCCTTCCCAGCCAAGCCGTTCGTGTAACCGTTCCACCATCATCTGCAGGGTTACCCCGTGCAGAGGATCCGCGGTACCTTCATCAGACAACCAGCCCTCCCCGTTTCGGCGCCCGATTGCGGCGTCCGTACCACCAGTATAGGCGCGGGCCCCTCGGTTCGCCAGTAGAAAATGCTGGTATTCCGCGAGTAGCGGGCGTATAGTAGTCTGCGCGGGAGGACACAACCATGCAGCATGAAATAATGGCCGCGATGGAACTGCTCGACGACGATGGCAGGATTCGCGAGGAAGGCTGGGCTCGCCATCCGCTGTGGCGCTACGACAGAACCGCTATCCGCGCCAGCCCGCTGCGTATAAAGGAGTGGGACTACTACTCTATACTCTCGCACGACAAGCGATTCGGCATCACGCTGACGATGAGCGACCTCGGCTACGCAGGTATGTTCGCCATCTGCTTCCTCGACTTTGAAAAGCGCTACTACCACCAGGTTGATACGCTCTCCGTCCTGCCGCTGGGACGCACAGGCTTGCCGCCGGCCTCGGATGAAGGCAGGGTGGCCTTTGGAGACGGCAAGCTGTCGCTGGCTTTCGTCTACGCGGGCGGGGTTCGCACCCTGTCGTTCAAGGCGCCGGGAATAGTCAACGCCGAAGGCGAGAGCGGCCTGGAAGGCGCGGTGATACTCACGCAACCGCCCGATCTGGAGAGCATGAACATAGCCACGTCGTGGGCGGAGAACAGGCGCGCATTCTACTACAACCGCAAGGTCAACTGCATGCAGGCCGCGGGCGGCTTCTCCATAGGATCGAGCCGCTACGAGTTTGACCCCGGGCGCGACTTTGGCGCTCTCGACTGGGGCAGGGGTCGCTGGACGTACAAAAACCGCTGGTACTGGAGTTCCGCGTCCGGGTACGCGGGGGGTGTTCCCTTTGGCTGGAACCTGGGGTATGGCTTCTCCGACCGCGGCCCCGCGAGCGAGAACGCGCTCTTTTACGCGGGCAAGGCGCACAAGCTTAACGACGTTACATTCCACATCGACACGAGCGATTATTCAAAGCCCTGGCGCTTTTCCAGCTCTGATAGCCGCTTTGAAATGGACTTCGCACCCCTCGTGGACAGGCAGTCATCGACGGTGCTCGGCCCGATCAAGTCGCTACAACACCAGGTTTTTGGCGAGTTTAGCGGCACAGCGGTACTCGACGACGGTACGAAGCTGCGGCTGGACTCCTTCCTTGGCTTTGCCGAGGACGTGCTCAACCACTGGTAGCGCCGGCTTGTGGTGGCCCCGGCAGCGTCACCGTAACGATGGTGCCCCGCCCTTCAGAGCTTTCCAGCCTCATGCTGCCGCGGTGGCGGTCTACCATCGCCTTGCACAGCTGCAAACCCATGCCGGCGCCTAGTTCACCCTCCGTACCACGGCTCGGATTGAGGAAGCTGTCCATCATAAAATCACGTATACGTGAGTCACTCATGCCAACCCCGGTATCCGCGATGGCGCATACCACGCTGCCGGTAGTAACGCTGGCCCCTTCAAGCGCCTTGGCGGTGAGCGTTACCGTCCCGCCCGGAGGGGTAAACTTAATGGCGTTGGACGCCAGGTTTCTGAATACCGTGGCGAGCATGCGCCTGTCGCCATACACGATCAGCGAGTCCTGAGCGTTTATCCGCAGGGATACGCCTTTGATGGCGGCAGCGTCACGAATCACGCTCATGGCTTCTGCTACCAGCTCGCGGCACTCAACGGGTTCTGGGTCGTAGGTAGACAACCCACCCTCGGCGTTTGCCCAGTCTACGAGCTCGTTCATCAGCTTCCACAGCGCGTCCATCTTGCCGCGCATCTCGCCGAGAATGAGCGGCAGGTTTTCAGAAGCTCCCGAACTGCCGTCTGCCACCATATCGAGAAGGCTCAGGATGGAACCAAGCGGCCCGCGCAGGTCGTGCCCTATAAGCGCCAGAGCGTTTCGCCTCGTATCCACGAGGTTCTGCAGCTTTCGTTCCTTGCTCATTTTTTCGCTGTCGTCTATGACGACGCCGATTATGCCGGAGAAGGCACTCCCCTCGTCCGAAAAACACGTCTTGAGTACGCGGATGTCCTTTTCGGTACCGTCGGGAAGCTTCAGGTGGTGCGAAAAAAAGTACGTACCGCCGTTTTCAAATACAAACTGATCTGATGCCACGAAGACGTCGGCTGAATCCGGTGGAAAAACATCATCTGAACGATGCCCCAGGAGCTGCTCTCTCTTCAAGTTCATAAAATCCAGAAAAGCGTCGCTGAAGGCCGTAAAGCGATAGTCGCTGTCTTTAATGAAGACGGGCACCGGTACCGTCCGCAGGAGCGCGTGCTGCATGCTCGTCTCGGCCCGCAGTTGTGTTTCTTTTTGTCTGAGGACGTACAGGCTGTCGTTGAGCTGCACTTGTTGTATGAGGAGGTCGCGGATCAGCGTTCCCACGAGGAGATTGACGAGGACGGCGCTCACGTACAGCACCACGGCGAACAGCGCGTAGCTGAACAGCTCGGTGGCGGGAGCCGCTTCGAAAAACCTGCCAAATAGCCCGATGGCGCTGTCTGGATCGATCAGTTTTCCGGATGCATGGGCAACGGCTGCCAAAGCGATTACGACGCCAAGCGGCAACAAGAATACCGCACCGATGTAGGCACCTGCGGTAAAGGTTATCAGCGAGGGCACGGCGGCGAACCACTGCAGCGCCACGGCTGAATTAGTCCTGAAAAATCCTTCCAGAAACAGCGCTTGCATGAACAGCCCGTACAGCAGCGCTACCCACGCTATGGGGACGCGTCGGCGCACCGCAAGCACACACAGCGCCACTGGGATCGGCGTCAGCATACACATGACGTAGTGTACGCCGTGATACGCGTACACCACGAGTCCGTTGATGATGCCGGCTGGGACGGTTGCGACGAGCAGGAATCCGAGGAACTGCAGCCTGACGCGCCGGAGCATGCCAATGCCCTCGGGGATGGCCAGCAGGCGATCGAAAAACCCGTGGAAGCTGGTAGGTATCATCTGTACTCAGAGTCT
>JAFGUM010000218.1 GCA_016938515.1 Spirochaetales bacterium
ATCTGCCGGTTACACTGCTTCCATGAACGGCAAGGCCGCCCGTGCCGCGGGCGATTCCATCCACGGCGCGTCAGAGCAACCCGGTACTGACGAAAGCAACAAGCTTTCGGGTATCGACGAGGTCGAACCGCTCGAGTATGAGCCATCTCCCGCGGAGAGGGCTACGATACGGCGCTACGAAGCGCTGTTCCGCGGGCTTGTCGAGCACGCTTCTGACGTCGTGCTGATTCTGGAATCAAACGGCCGGGTGCGGTTCTGCGGGCCTAGCGCCAGGTCGTTGCTGGGGCTCGCGCCGGAAGAAGTGGAAGGGCGGGATTTTTTCTCGTTGCTGTCTGAGGACTTTGCCGACGAGCAGCGGGCGATGTTCTCGTCCAACCTTGTGGCGGAGCACCCCACGTTTACCGCTGATTTTTCCGTGCGACGACCGGGGGGAGACGAGCTGCCGGTAGAAGCATCCGCGTCCAACTACCTGCGCAACCCCGATATAGCCGGTATCATCATGACGATACGCGACGTAACCCGGCAGAAGCAGGCTGAGGAGCGGGCCCTGTTCTATGAGTACTTTGATCCGCTGACACGCCTGCCAAACCGTGAGTCGTTCCTTCGGGAAGTAGCCAGGAACATCACGATTGCCAGCAATCGCGACCGCGTATTTGGCGTAATGGCCCTGGGGCTCGACCGTTTCAAGGCCGTAAATGACATGTACGGTACGAGAACGGGAGACGAAGTACTCAAGTCCGCGGCCGACGCCCTGCGGAATTCGTTCAGGAACGACGATATCATATCCCGCTACCGAGGCGACAAGTTCTTCGCGCTGTTCCCGGACATCAAGTCGCAGGATCATATCAAGGAAATCATCGCCAAGGCGCGCTCGGCTTTTACCGAGCCGATTCGCCTCGGCCTGGGTCAGGAATTGAGGCTTTCAGCGTCGATGGGCGTCGCTTTCTTTCCAAATGACGGCAAGGAAGCTCCCGAGCTGGTACGAAACGCCGAGACAGCCCTGTATATGGCCAAGGAATCCGGCAGGGACGGCTACCGCCTGTTCGACGCGCGGCTCAACGGCGAGATTCTGGAACGGCAGCGCATCGAAACGGACATGGACCTGGCCATAGGCGAGCGTCGGTTTGAGCCATACTTCCAGCCAAAGGTCGACCGGGATGGCTTTATAGTCGGCGCGGAAGCCCTGGTGCGCTGGAAGCTTCATAACGGCGAAATAAAAGTACCCGATACCTTTATAGACGTAGCCGAACGAAGCGGCAACATAGACAAAATTGGTGCCATGGTGTTGCAGCGCACCTGTGAGCTAGCCGCGTCGTGGACGGCGGCCGGTCTCCCGGACGTGCCAATTTCAATAAACCTGTCGCCGCGCCAGTTTGGCCAGGAACGCCTCGTTGATGACATCGAGGCCATCATCTCGGCGACGGGCGTTGACCCGCGGCGGTTGGAGTTCGAGATAACCGAGAGCGGCATCATGACCAACGAGAGCGAGAGCATACGCAAGCTGCTGCGGCTCAAGGAACTCGGCGCTTCGGTTTCAATAGACGATTTTGGCACCGGGTACTCATCGTTTTCAAAGCTAAAAGATTACCCGGTGGATACGGTCAAGATGGACAAGTCGTTTATAGATCCGTTGCCGTCTGACAGGCGCGCCGCGATTATAGCGTCGGCCATCGTCGACCTCGCGCATACGCTGAGTTTCAGCGTGGTGGCCGAAGGCGTTGAAAACGTAGACCAGCTGCGCTTCCTGGATACTATCTTCTGCGATCAGTTCCAGGGTTACCTGTTCTCGCGGCCGGTGCCCGAGCTCGAATTCAGGAGCCTGCTCGCCAGCGGTCTGTCTATACTGCCGCGCTAGAAGCACGGCAACCAGGGGGTGTGTCATGGACGGTATACTGGAGTGGGGCGTAGACGTTATACAGGCTATTCAGACGGTGGCCAGCCCCGGGCTTACCGTGGCCATGAAGCTTATTACACAAGCTGGCTCTGAATATTTTTACCTGTTGCTGCTTCCTGTCGTGTTCTGGTGCGTTGACGAGCGTTTTGGCACTCGCCTGGGCATCGTGCTGCTCGGCTCGGTATTCGTCAACGGCTGGCTGAAGCAGGTTTTTGCCCAGCCCCGGCCGTTCGACCTGGATCCGTCGGTTGGCCTGTCGCACGAATCGAGTTATGGCCTGCCATCCGGGCACGCGCAGGGAACATCGACGCTCTGGGGTTTGCTGGCGGCTAAAATCCGCAAGCCCTGGGGGCTGACGCTGGCTATCGTCATACCGCTGCTCGTCAGTTTTACACGCCTGTACCTGGGGGTGCACTTTCCAACGGACGTGGCGCTGGGGCTGGCGCTCGGCTGGAGCCTGGCGGTTGCCGGCACGCTGCTCGGAGACAGGGTGGCGGCGGTGCTACGGTCGTGGCATATCAGGTGGCGAATCGTCGCCGCGGCTGTCGCGGCGCTGGCGATGAACGCGCTCAACCCGGCCGATTCGAGCATTCCCGGCGTTTTTTTTGGAACCGCGGTAGGCGCCGCTTTCCTGTTCGAGACGCTGCGCTTTGACGCCAGCTCCGGGTCGCTCGCACAGAAGGCTGCCCGGCTTGGGCTGGGGCTCGTAGGCGTGGTCGTCCTCTACGCGGGCATCAAGCTGGTAGTGCCGGCGGAAGGCGAGCCGCAGTACGCATTGTTCCGTTTTGTGCGCTATGGACTGGTGGGCGCGTGGGTTTCGTACGGCGCTCCATGGGTGTTTATAAAAATGGGGTTTGCGACTGGTAGACCGATAGCCACTGCAAGCGTGGAGGGTTGATTGATGCAGACTGAAAAGGCATACAGGAACGACGCCTACGCCAAGGTTACGGGCAGGGCAACGTACGCCGACGATATTTCCTTTTCCGGTATGCTGCACGCGGTACCGGTCTACGCCGACTATGTAGCCGCGAAAGACCTGCGTATAGACGCCTCGGAAGCGCTTCGCTCGCCGGGCTGCGTGCGCGTCATCACCGCGGCGGATGTGCCAGGCTCGGCTACGTTTGGCCAGATAGAAAAAGACTACCCGATGTTCGTGTCAGGGCAGGTTAGGTCATGGGGAGACGTCTGCGCCATCGTCGTCGCCGAGACCAGGGTCGCCGCGAAGGCCGCCGCGGCTCTCGTCAAAATCGAGGCCACCCCCGTAAAACCGGTTCTTGGCATCGACGAGGCGCTCAAACCAGGTGCCCCGGTCGTGCCGTCGTACGGAGACAGCAACATCGTGACGCACCATCGTTTGCGCCACGGGGATCCGGAGCCACTGTTCGCGCAGGCGGAGCTCATACTGGAAGAAGATTTCGAGACGCAGGCTATAGAGCACTCGTACATGGAGCCGGAGACAGCCGTGTGCGTACCCCGATCCGATGGCGTCGTTGAAGTTTACGGCAGCATGCAGCACCCGTTCAGCACGCGGCGTTTCGTCGCGGCGTTGCTGGGCGAACCGCTGTCCAGCGTGGAAGTGTATACCATCGCGGTTGGAGGAGGGTTTGGCGGCAAGGACGACACCGCCGCCGTCGTCTGCGCGCGCGCCGCGCTGGCGGCGAAGCTCACCGGCAAGCCGGTGAAGCTGCGCTACGACCGCGAGTGGTCGTTCCGAGAGTCGTACAAGCGCCACCCCTACCGCATGCACTACAAGGTGGGCGTTTCAAGCGAGGGGCAGGTGCTCGCTGTCAAGGCTACCATGTACGCAGACTCTGGCGCGTACCTGTCGGTGACACCGTGGGTTACCTGGCGATCCACCGCGCAGTGCTTCGGGCCGTACGCTATAGACAACATCCACGCCGACGTGTACGGCGTTGCCACGAACAACATCTTCTCCGGCGCCATGCGCGGTTTCGGTTCGCCGCAGGTCAACTTCGCCGTGGAGCAGATCATGGACATGGCCGCGCACAAGCTCAAGATCCATCCGCTGGGCATGCGCCGCATCAACATGGTCAAGCAGGACTCGGTTACCGTAACCGGTCAGAAGCTGTCTGGCCATACGGTAAGCCTCGAGGACGTGATGAACCGCGTCGTGCACGAGATAGGCTACCGAAAGAAATATGAGAAGTGCTCGTTTGGAACAGCCGATGGTGACGAACTGTACGGCATAGGCCTCGCCATCAGCTACCGCGGCGCCAGCCTCGGCGCCGAGGGCATGGACTTCTGCTCGTGCATCATCAACGGACAGTACGATGGGTCGATACTGCTCGAGACGGGTATTCACGAGAACGGCCAGGGCTCGGAGACGACGATGACGCTCGTGCTCGCCGAGGAGCTGGGCGTTGACCTCAAGCGCATCAGGTACCGGCGCTCGTCGACGAGCGTCATACCCGACTCGGGCACGACCGTGGCGACGCGGGGTACCATTCTGGGCGGGTCGTCCGTCGTCATCGCGGCAAGGCAGTACAGGAAGCTGCTGTCGGATCACCTCGCGGAGCGCCTGCGCTGCAAGCCGGAGGAGGTTACCTTCCACGACGACAAGATATGGGGCCTCAACTACGCGTACAGCCTGACGTGGGAAGAAGCGATGAAGGAGCTGTTCCTGCAGCGCATCACGCCGTACGCGTTTGGTACCTTCCAGGCGCCGCCGGTCAGCTGGGACGATACAAACGGACAGGGAGACGCGTATTTTACCTACGTGTACTCGTGCCAGGCCGTAGAGCTCAGCGTCAACAAGAAGACCGGCGCCGTCACGCTGCTCAACATCGTTGCCGGGCACGACATCGGCAAGGCCATCAACAAGGCCATGGTGCTCGGGCAGATGTATGGTGGTGTTACCCAGGGTGTCGGCATGGCGCTGATGGAAGATTTCGTCCGCGAAGAGGGCAAGACACGCTGTCTCAACTTTGACGCGTACAAGATTCCCCGCATGACCGACCTGCCGGAAATGACGGGCATAATAATCGAGAATCATGACCCCAGCTCGCTTACCGGCGCCAAGGGCATAGGCGAACCGGCACTGGAAATAATAGCACCCGCTATTGCCAACGCCGTTTTCAACGCCACCGGCGTCCGGTACACCAAGCTGCCCATACGCGTACAGCCGGAGGATCTCGCGTGAACACCATAACCATCAACGGAACGCACTACGATGTTAAGGACGACGAGCTGTCGCTGTCGCTGCTGGAGTTCCTGCGCGAGCGTAATTACATGACAGGCACCAAAAACGGCTGCGAGCGCGGGCTGTGCGGCTCGTGCACCGTCGCGCTCAACGACAAGGCGGTACGTTCGTGCATAACGCCGATGGCCAAGGCGGTCGGCTCCACGGTCGTTACCATCGAGGGCATGGAACGTCCAGACGGAACGCTGCACCCCATCCAGCAGGCCTTCGTCGATTGCGGCGCCATCCAGTGCGGCTTCTGCACGCCGGGCATGGTGATGAGCGCGTACGCGCTGATCCTGCGCAACCCCGAGCCGAGCCGCGAGGATATCCGCAAGGGCATGAAGGGCAACCTGTGCCGCTGCACCGGCTACCAGCAGATAGTAGACGCGGTGGAGCAGGCAGCCACGGTCATCCGGGAGCAGGCTCTGTCCCCCCGGCCCGGCTGCGAGCGCGACGGCTCAGCGTAGGGCGGTCTGGGTAAACGACCGGTCGCGCAGCTCGAACAGGGTGCCCGCGCCGGAACTGGCGTACAGCCGCCTCTGTTCGTCTATGAAGAGCGCCTCGACTCCCTCTGTCGCTTCGACGAGGGCCATACCGGCTTCCAGGCCGAGGGTGAAGGCCGTCGTCGACAGGCCATCCGCGGCTATCGACGAGTCGCTTAGTATGGTTACAGACACGAGGCCGTTGCTCACCGGGTAGCCAGTGCCGGTGCTCAGGATGTGGTGGTAGCGCTTGCCGTCGTCAGCGTCGAAAAATCGCTCGTAGACGCCGCTCGTCACGACGGTCCAGCCTCCAGGAACGGTTGCCACGCCGAGGTGGGTACCCCTCGAATCGAAGGGGTTCTGCACGCCAATGCGCCAGGCCGAGCCGTCCGGCTTTGTGCCTATGACCATGACGTTGCCGCCAAGATCCAGTACCGCGGCCCGAACCCCCTGTTCTGCCAGTATCAGCCCCACTTCGTCCGCGGCGTAGCCCTTGGCAATGGCGCCGAGGTCGAGCCGCATGCCGGGTAGCGGAAGAAAGACTGTGCCAGCTTCGTCGTCAACGACAACGGCGTCCCACCGCACGAGGGACAGAGCTGCTTCCAGTTCCGCTGGGGTAGGGACGCGCTGGCCGTCCATGCCTATGTTCCACAGCTTGACGATGGGGCCGATGGTGGGGTCGAAGGCTCCGTTGGAGGCCCGGGCGTAGTCCAGCGCCCTGGCGATGACGAAGCGCGCGTCATCGGGCACGGCAACCGGGCTGATTCCCGCTGCGTCGTTGATTGCCGAGATCGCGGTACCGCTGGCGTTGGCGCTCATCGTCCTGTCTATCTGGCGAAGCCGCGCGAACGCGGCGTCGAGAGCGGCGTCCGAGCCCCCAGCTACGATTCGCACTGAACAGATCGTACCAAGTACCAGCTCCGTGCGATCCATCGGGCTATCGGCGCACGATACGGCCATGAGCAAGGATAGAATAACTGCAAGCGCCATCATGGTCGGTGTTGTCCTTGATCGCATATTGTCGCGCTTACTGGTAGTACCGCTTTTCGCGGCCGATGGTCGTGGGTTCACCGTGCCCTGGCCAGACGCGAACCGAT
The DNA here is from genome assembly GCA_016938515.1 of Spirochaetales bacterium. Taxonomy (GTDB): domain Bacteria; phylum Spirochaetota; class Spirochaetia; order Treponematales; family UBA12059; genus SZUA-370. Next base: position 6,676 of record JAFGUM010000218.1, read on the forward strand.
TCGGGTAGCGCGCACAGTCGCTCCCGTATTGATCGCACGATGGTTCCTTCGTCTGCGTCAAAATTGTCCGTACGACCGCGGCCATCGCGGAACAGCGTGTCGCCGGCAATCAGGGCCGAGCCGCCTTCAGCCAGAAAGCAGGAAGAACCCTGCGTATGCCCCGGCGTGTGCAGCGCGACGATGCTCGTGCCGGGCAGCACAAAACCGTCGTCGTAGTAGTCGTCGGGTTCTGGAACATCCGCCCAGTGCTTGTGAAAGTACCCCATACCGTGGATGCTGGCGAAGATCCGCTCGTTTGTCTCGCGGGCCGTGGCGCCAAAATAATTTCTGTCACCGCTGGGAGCGAAGGTGCGTGTTGGCACCTCCTCGCTGGCCAGGCCAGCGAGCAAGCCGCCCAGCGCTCCGACGTGGTCGAGGTGGCCATGAGTAAGCGCCACGTATACAGCGGGAGCATTGGACCGGTGAAACGCCGCGAGCGTCTCTGCCAGTATCCGCTCTGGTTCCGCGCCAGGGTCTACTACAACGAGAGGAACGCCGGGGTCTTCGACGATGTAGACGTTTTCTCCTAGGGGCCCTACACTGAGTCTTCGTATCATGCTCGGCAATACTAGCGACCGGGCGCCACGGTGACAAGCGGAGAACGAGCCATGTTTCTACCCGTCTTTATCTCCCTCGCGGCGGCAACCTTGTTTTACGCCATACTACCCGTCGTGGGTGCCTTTATCGTGCGCGAACAGTGGCGGCAATTCAGGAAGCGGGTCGTCCTCTCCTCCAGCCTTCCCGAGCTCTGCGCATCGGCGCTCGCGGTAGACGAACGAGCTATGGGTTTGTACCGGGCCTACGGTGAGGTGGACGCAATAAGCGGCGTTCACGAGCTGTGGATAGCCACCGCACATGGCTCCCTGGTCGTGGATCTTCGTGACGCCTGGGTATACGTACTCGCGAACCGGGATGGTGAAGACAAGATAGACAGGCGACGCTGGAGTGGTGTCCTGTCGGTACGACCAGGCGCGCGGGCCTTCGTCGCCGGGGTTGTTATCGTGGCCGGGGGCAGGGTGACGATGGGCCGTTCCGGCAAGGACGCGCCGCTTGTACTGCTGCACGACGGCGAGGATGACCGCGTGTCGCGGCGCGCCGTATGGTCAGGTCGGCACGAGAACGAGTACTGGAACCCCGTTACGCAGGTGTCTCTGGCGCTCGGAGTCGTGACCATGAGCAGCGTTGTGTCATTGTTCTTGCCCGTTTCGCGGCCTTCGCTCGTAAACGCGCTGATGCTCACGGCCGCGTTTTCCCCGCTGCTGCCGCTGTTGCCGCCTGGTGTCATAGGCTTTTTTGGCTACAGGCGATTCTGGAAGCGCGCCCGGTTCTGCAGGGCGAGGCGGGACATGGAGGCGCTTGAAGCCGATAACACAGCGGCCACCGCGGAATGGCGCCGTCGAGCTAATCTCGCCACGCTGGCCAGCGTGGCGTCATTCGCGGGAGCGCTGGCCATCAACGCGTGGCTGGCGGTGTTTGTACTCAGGCGTCTTCTGTAGAACCTTCTTCAG
>JAFGUM010000219.1 GCA_016938515.1 Spirochaetales bacterium
AACGAGGTTGTCGTACACGCTCTCGGGTACGTCGTCAGGGAACAGAGCCTGCGCACGGCTGGAGCTGAACGAGCGCACCGACGCGTGGTAGTGGTCCAGCTTGCACTGGCCACTGTACAGCTGCGCGAGCGTATTTTTGTGCGCGTCGAACTCACCGTAAAAGCGCAGGTACGCGTCGCGCCTGACGTTTCTGTCGGCCTGGTGCATGAACGACGAAAAGGTGGATTGCGACAGGGGTCGCGGCCCCTCGGGAGTATCCACCGTGCCAAAGTCCATGTCGACGTTCGTCAGCACTGAAAACGCTTCGCGCGGCGTCGTCGCGGCGTCCTGCGAAAGCGCGAGAAGCTTTTCTTCGGCTTCAGACAACACGTGCGGCTTGAAGCGCAGGATCCTGGATAGGAATACGCTGAATTCCGCGTATCGTTCTTCCGTCATCCACCGCTGTATCGCGTCTCCCGGTACCCGCTGCAGCTCGGGCGTAAGCCAGCTCCACGCCCCGGAACCCCTGGTCGCCGCCATCATATAGCGTCCCATGCGGCCCCGCGAAGCGGAGTCACCCTCGTCCTCAGTCTGACGAAGGTGGGCGTAGTAGCCAAGGCGTTCGTCGAGCATCGAATACTCTTTATTAAAGGTAAGCGCGGCGTACAGCGCGTCCGATGAATCGGCGAGGGTACCCCGGTACGACTGAACCCGCTCTATAAGCGATTCAAAGACGACGAGGCTGGCTTCCCAGTCCGCTTCGTTCTTGAAAAGCCTGGACAAATCCCAGCGATTCTCAGAGGGGACATCACGGCGATTGGGTATAGGGTGTTCGCTACTCATCTGCATGGCTCCTTGTTCTCAATATATGCTTTGCGCAGTGCAATACGCACAGTACCGCCCTGCCCGTTTTCACTCAAGCCCACACTCCGCTTCACGACTCGCGGACAACCTTTTTGCCGGTGGCTACCGGTTCTGGAACGCGCAGTGCCGAGAGGCGGGACAGAAAGCGTTCCATCAGGTCGAATGCCTCGTCGGTATACAGGCGTGGCGTATCGCCAGATCCGTGCAAGTGGGCCCACGTAGCGGGCATCCGCGAGCCAGGCTCCGCGGTAGACGCCCAGGCCGGAAAACCATCCCCGGCAACGAGTGCTTCCGCCTCGCCGCGCGGTAGCACGGTAACGGTAAGCGCGGGTAAACCCGCGCCAATGTAGCCGATATCCTCGCCAAACGGTATCGAAGCCAGGTAGACCGGTACCCTGCCAGCCATCATCCTGGTTACGGTATCCGCCATCGCGTCTATCGCCGCAGCGAGAACTCCAACGCCAGGAATACCGTCTCGCATCGTGGCCAGGCTGTTGATGGCGCGCGACAGGACGAGGGCGTCTCCACGGCCTGTTACATCGAGGGGAAACACCATGGGTGTTCCAATCCCCATGGTTGCCAGCGCAGTACCCAGGGCGAACGACCCCTGCCCGGTTGGTGATGATCCACCGAGTTCCTCTCGATCGGTAAACACTACGACGGTATTAAAGGACTCAGAATCGCCCGAGAGGAACCGCGCTAGCTGTAAACACGCGGCTGAATTGTCAAGAGCGCCGGGTGTACCGGGCACCCTGTCGTGGTGCGCGCTGATGATTTTAATGCGATAGCGCCGGTCACGGACGGCGCCCCTGGGCCACGCCAGCACAAACCGGCCGCCGTCAATATCCAGGACGCTGGCGTGCACACCCGCGTCGGTGAGCGCGGCGACAAGCTCGCCGCTCCGATCGGCCAATGGCGACAGAAAACGCTCAAACCAGGGAGGCAGGGTCACCAAAGCCCGCCGTCATCGACACAAACGCCCGACAGGACTCGATTCAGGAGCCAGCACGAGCGATCACGTATGCCTCTTCTGATTTTCCGCATGGCGCCCCCGCATCGCGTTGTATTATAGTAGTGCGTTAGTACGTGAGTGTAAACTGCGTGTAGGCAAGGAGAGACAATGCACCAGATAACCATCAGCTATCCGTCTGGCAAGACCGCGTCGTTCCCCGCGGGCATCAGGGCTTCCGAGGCAACGGCGGGTTTTGGCTCGCTCGAACAGCCGCTCGCGGCCGTGCTCGTCAACAACGAACTGCTGTCGCTGGACACCCAGTTGCAGACCAACTGCGCCATGGCGCCGGTGATGATAAACTCGGCTCAGGGCGCGTACTCGTATCGACGTTCGCTGTGCTTTCTCGCGGCAATAGCCGCGCGCGAGCTGTTTCCCCAGCGCGATTTGATAGTAGGGCAAGCCATAGGCTACGGCTTCTACCACCGCTTTCAGGATGGCCCCATCACAGCGGCAGAAGTTGCGGCACTGGAAAAGAAAATGCGCGAACTCGTCACGCGTGACATACCAATCTCGATGCAGTGGTGGAGCTACGAAGACGCCATCAAGCACTTCACCGCGAACGATCAGGAAGATACGCTACTCCTCCTTGAACTGACCAACGAACCTCGCATAGCGCTCAACGAGTGCGCTGGTTTCCGCGACCTGCACGTTACGCCGCTCGTGCCATCCACCGGCGTGCTTCAGACCTTTGAACTGCTCGAGTACGACGAAGGATTCCTGCTGCGCTACCCCCGCAAGGAAGCTCCCGACGAAATACCCGAGTTCCTCGATGATCCGCTTTTATACAAGATAACCGAAGACGCAAGACTGCGTTCCGGCATCCTGGGCGTGCCAAGCGTTGGCGCTCTCAACCGTATCAACGCCCCGAAACGAATCAAGGACTACATCACGGTCGCCGAATCGTTGATGAACAAGAAAGTGGCGGAGATAGCCGATCAGGTGGCAGCCCGACGCGAAAGCGTCAAGGTGGTGCTTATAGCGGGTCCATCCAGTTCGGGCAAGACGACGACGTCCAAGAAGCTTTCTATACAGCTCCGCGTACTGGGCTTCGAGCCTATGGTCATAGGACTGGACGACTACTTCGTCGACAGAACCCGAACTCCCCGTGACGAGAACGGCGACTTCGACTTTGAGTGCCTGGAAGCCCTGGACGTGGACTATCTCAATGAGCAGCTGGTAGAGCTGTTCGAAGGCAAGGAAGTGGAACTGCCTTCGTTCGACTTCAAAACAGGGGAGCGAACACCCTCGGGCAAAAAGCTCAAGCTCGGAGACAGGACAATACTCATTATGGAAGGCATCCACGGCCTGAATGATCGCCTCACCCCACGGATCCCAAAAGAGCAGAAGTTCAAAATTTACGTGTCTGCGCTGACGCAGATCAATCTCGACGAACACAATCGCATCTCTACGACGGACAACCGCCTGATACGGCGCATGGTGCGCGACAACCAGTTCAGGGGTCGCACCGCGCTTGAAACGATAAAGATGTGGCCCAGCGTCCAGCGGGGTGAGCGCCTTCATATCTTTCCGTTTCAGAATGGAGCGGACGCGGCGCTCAACTCGGCGCTCGACTACGAGCTCGGCGTGCTCAAGGTTTACGCCGAGCCCATCCTGCGTTCGGTGAAGCCGATGGATCCGGAATACTGCGAAGCCAAGCGCCTGCTCAACTTCCTCGCGTTTTTCGCGCCTATACCGGCGCAGTACGTACCCCAGGACAGTCTGGTTCGCGAATTCATAGGAGAAAGCTCTTTCAAGTATTGACACGAGTACCCCCTCGCGTCAAAGCCGAGGGGGTATGACTCTCCTGCGAAACTATATATAGTAACAAATTAGATACATCAAAGCTTTTCAGCAATCGGGCAGCTCATTTTGGCGTAAACACGGGCATTTTCGTTGCTAAAACGATTGACGAGGCACAATAGTAGGATTACAGTCAATCCGCATGATCATCCTTCATGCCCCACAGGGAAACCTGTACGGCGGTTTGACGGATATGATACACTGCACCAAGATGAGGAGGATCCCGTGAAAAAAACTGGTACGTTGGTGGCTTTGGGTCTGATGGCTCTGTGCGCGCTGGTCGCAGTGACCGGTTGTGCGCCGAAGCCCGTAGAGAAGGCACCCGTAGCCGAGGTGTCCGGCACCCTGGTAGTCGGCATTACCGAAGCTTCCGGCAACTTCAACCCACTGTATTATTCGTCTGCGTATGATGGCTACGTCGTAGACCTCGTGTTCGACGGCCTTATACTGCGCAATTTCGAAGGCGAGTACGTCCCCGGCGACGCTGTCGCAGACTCGTGGGAGTATTCCAACGAGAACAAGACCATCACCTTCAAGATGAAGAAGGGTCTCGTATTCTCCGATGGCCAGCCGCTCACCGCCCACGACGTCGTGTTTACCTATCAGGTACTGGCCGATCCTTCCTACACCGGACGCTACGGCTCCGCTGTCAAGGACATGAAGGGATACCAGGATTACTTTGACGGCAAGACCGACAAGTTCGAGGGTGTCGTCGCGCTCGACGACCACACGGTACAGTTCAACTTTACCGAAGCGCTCCGCGTCAACTTCGAGAACTGCGGCTACGCGATCATGCCCAAGCACTACTATGGTGCTACCTTCAGCTACAAGAATACCGCTGGTATCGAAGCCATCACCGGTGAGCCCGTCGGTTCAGGCCCGTACAAGGTCGAGTCGTTCAAGGAGAAGGAATTCGTTTCCCTTACCCGCAACGACAAGTTCTACGGCTCTGGCTACCAGATCAAGGATATCATCCTCAAATTCGTAGACATGACCACGGACATCGTCGAGCTTACCACCGGCAACGTTGACCTGCTCGCCGGGATGATCGAGCCCGCCAAGATCGCCGAGGCGCGCGCTGCAGGCAAGATGGTCAACTCCTACCCCCGCAGCGGTTACGGCTACGTCAAGACCAACTGCGAAGCCGGCCCCACCGCCGACGTCAAGGTTCGCCAGGCTCTGTACTACAGCTTCAACATCCCCGAGTTCGTAAACTCGTACTTCAAGGATGAAGCCACCGGCCAGGTTCTCGCCGGCACCCAGGCTCACCCATTCTCACAGGTGTCGTGGGTCATGAGCGACTCGCTCGTCAAATCACTCAACAACTACGACTTCAACCTCGAGAAGGCCCGCCAGCTCCTCGACGAAGCCGGATGGAAGCTCAACGCCGCCGGCAAGCGTGAAAAAGACGGCAAGCTGATGGAACTCAAGATCGCTGCCATGCCCGACCACGCCATTCTTGCCACGCTCATACCGATGTGGGAACGCGACTGGGGCCAGGGCCTGGGCATCACGCTCAACATCGCCTACCTCGAGTTCAACACCATCCTTGACTACATCATCTACAACTCCGATGAGAACGTAAAAGAGTGGAGCCTGTTCTTCCTGGCCACTTCGATCCCGTCGCCCGACCCGCACTCGGTGTACAGCGAATTCCACTCCGACTACATCGGTAGCGGCAATGACAACACCAGCCGCTACAGCAACCCCAAGGTGGATCAGCTGCTCGACGAGGGCAAGAAGATCATGGACGTCGAGAAGGCCAAGCCCGTGTACGAGCAGGTCGTCAAGATCCTCAACGAGGAAGCCGTGATGATGCCCGTGTACGCCAATACCTACTTTGACCTGTATGATGCCAAACTTACCAATTTCAAGACCAGCTCTCTGTACGGCTGGGTGCGCGCCATGAAGGACGCAAAAGTAACCGAGTAAACGGTTACGCACCGTTCAGGGGCAGGCCACTTCGGCCTGCCCCTTTCTCCCTATAGATTCAATACGTAGGAGCCACCCATGCTTCGTTACATCGGGAAGCGACTATTGCACCTTATCCCGGTGCTGTTCGTCATTACCATAGTCATTTTCGCCATTGTAGAACTCATGCCTGGAGATCCGGTAAACGCCTACCTGGGCGTCGGATCAAAAACCACCATAGAGCAACAGACGCGTATACGCGAGCAGCTCGGCCTCGATCAGGGGCCTGTTGTCAGGTACTTCAAATGGCTCGGCAGGGTAGCCCGGCTGGACTTTGGCCGGTCCCTCAAATACCGCAAGCCCGTAGTGGATGTCATAGGCACCTTTATCTGGAACTCGTTCAGCATGAACCTGGTGGTGATGATACTCGCCTTTGCCATTTCTATACCCGTCGGCATTCGTTCTGCGGTAAAAAAATACGGCAGGTTTGACAATTTCTGGACGGTATTTTCGCTTACCGGCGTATCGATGCCCTCATTCTTTTTTGCTCTGCTGCTAATATTTTTCATAGCAATCCCTATAAAGTGGATACCTCTCAACGGTATGAGAACGACGCTTCTAGCGGCCAAAGGCTACAATAGCACGATGCATGAAGTGCTGGACGTAGCCATTCACATGCTTCTGCCGGTCATCGTACTGACCATTTCCAGCCTCGCCAGCCTGACGCGCTACGTCAGGAATTCGGTTATCGAGGTCATCAACCAGGATTATATCCGAACCGCCAGATCCAAGGGCCTGGCGGAGAAGGTCGTTATATACAAGCACGCGTTCCGCAACGCCCTCCTGCCCATCGTAACGCTACTCGGGTTCTACATTCCCGGCTTGTTCGGTGGTGCCCTGATACTGGAGACAGTCTTCCTCTGGCCGGGTATAGGCAATATCCTCTACACCTCGATACTCGACAGGGACTACTCAATGGTGATGGCCATCAACGTCTTCTACGCGATACTGATGGTTCTGGGCAACCTGATGGCCGACGTGTCGTACGCGCTGGTCGATCCGCGCATCAAGGTCAAATAGGAAGCAGCATATGGAAAAGCACCCGCACTCGGTAGAATTGACGGAAGCCCAGAAAAAAGCCATGGCGGTAGGGCCGTGGAGACTAGCCTGGGATCGCTTCAAGAAAAACAGAATAGCGTTGTGGGGAGGATCACTCTTCCTGATTATCCTCGTGTCGGTACTACTCGTACCCGTTATATCGTCGTACAAGCTCAGCGAGTTCGACCTGGCCAACAAGAACCTGCCACCATCGGGCGAGCACCTGCTCGGCACTGATGAACAGGGACGCGACGTGCTGCTCAGGCTGTTTCTCGGTGGCCGCATATCGCTTCGCGTTGGCATAATGGCCGCTGGCGTTACCGTACTGCTCGGGGCTCTCGTAGGCGGCATAGCCGGGTACTACGGCGGGGTTGTTGACAACATCCTGATGCGCTTTGCCGAGATAGTCTACTCGATACCCTTTGTGCCCACGGTCATTTCCATTTCGGCGGCCCTCATGTTCAGGGTGTCGTCGGAATACAAGATGTACCTCATCATGTTCCTTATAGGAATACTGAGCTGGCCGGGGCTGGCGCGTCTCGTTCGCGGCCAGATACTGTCGCTGCGCGAACAGGAGTTTATGCTGGCAACCGAGGCTCTCGGGCTGTCATCGTTCTCGCGCATCGTCAGGCACCTGCTGCCCAACACACTCGCGTACATAATCGTCAGCGCGACGCTGAGCATGGCGTCCGCCATCCTCACTGAAGCGGGCCTGTCGTTCCTGGGCCTGGGCGTTACACCACCCACCCCCACCTGGGGCAACATGATAGAACGCGCGAGGGACTTCAAGGTTTTCCGCGACTTCTACTGGATGTGGATACCCCCGGGCGTAATGATCATGCTTACGGTGGTAAGCATCAACTTGCTGGGCGAAGGACTCAGGGACTCGTTCGACCCGAAAGAGAACAGGTAGATTCATGAAAGAAATACTGAGGGTCGAAGACCTGGCAACGTATTTTCATACAGACCGGGGCGTGGTCAAGGCGGTAGACGGCATTTCGTATACGCTCGACGAGGGCGAGGTTCTCGGCGTCGTAGGTGAATCGGGCTGTGGCAAAAGCATCAACGCCATGAGCATACTCGACCTCCTGGAAAAGCCGGGCGTCATTGAGCGCGGCTCAATCAAGTACCAGGGCGAGGAACTCGTTGGCATATCTCCCCAGAAGATGCGCAGCTACCGCGGCAATGAAATTTCAATGATATTCCAGGAGCCTATGACCTCGCTCAATCCGGTCTTCCGCATCAGCGAGCAGATAATCGAGCCACTCATGCTTCACCGCAGCATGTCCAAGAAAGAAGCTGAAGGTCGCGTAGTCGAACTGCTGCAGACGGTAGGCATCCCGCGGGCGGAAAAGGTGGCTATGGATTATCCGCACCAGCTGTCGGGGGGTATGCGGCAGCGCGTGATGATAGCGATGGCGCTCGCGTGCAATCCCAAAATACTCATCGCGGACGAGCCGACAACAGCCCTCGACGTAACCATCCAGGCTCAGATTCTCAAACTGATGACAGACCTGCAGGAAAAAACCCAGACGGCCATAATGCTCATCACGCACGACCTGGGCGTTGTAGCGCAGATGGCACACAAGGTAATAGTCATGTACGCAGGCAAGATAGTGGAAGCAGCTCCGGTAAACGAGCTGTACAAGAACCCAAAACACCCGTACACGATGGGTTTACTCGAATCCATTCCCAGCCTGGATCAGGATAAAGCTCGCCTGGCGAGCATCGATGGCGTCGTGCCCAACCCCTTTGAGCTACCCCAAGGCTGCTACTTCGCTCCCCGGTGCAAATACGCCATGGATATCTGCAAAACCAGGCACCCCGAGCCAACGACTATAAACGATGGCCACACTGTCAGTTGCTATCTATACTCCAAATAGGATGGACTTATGGACGAATTAATCCTGCGGGTTGAAAACGTAAAGAAATATTTCCCTGTAAAGACGAGCATCCTTGATACGAGAAAGCGGTTCGTCAAGGCTGTAGACGGTGTCTCGTTTACTATAAAGCGGGGAGAAACGCTTGGGCTGGTTGGTGAATCGGGTTGCGGTAAATCAACGCTCGGCAGAACCATAGTGCGCCTGTACGATCCTACCGCCGGTACGATTCTGTACAACGACAAGGACATAGCCCAGTACAAGGGGCAAGCGCTTAAAGACCTTAAAAAGCACATACAGATCATCTTCCAGGATCCGTACAGCTCGCTCAACCCCCGCATGAACGTGAGCGCCATTGTCGGCGAGGCAATGATAACCCACGGTGTCGCTCAGAAGGGCAAGGACTTCAGGGACAAGCTGATAGACGTCATAGAAACCTGCGGCCTATCCGACTACCACATTTACCGCTATCCCCATCAATTCTCGGGCGGGCAGCGCCAGCGCATTGGCATTGCCAGGGCCCTCGCGCTCAACCCCGAATTCATAGTGGCCGACGAACCGGTTTCCGCGCTCGACGTATCAATCCAGTCGCAGATCCTCAACCTGATGATGGACCTGCAAGAACAGAAAGGTCTGTCGTACCTGTTCATATCTCACGACCTGTCGGTGGTCAAGCACATCAGCCACCGTATCGGCGTTATGTACCTGGGCTCGATGGTGGAACTGGCCAACAAGGACGCACTGTACAATGACCCTTTGCACCCGTATACGCGAGCGCTCCTGTC
>JAFGUM010000220.1 GCA_016938515.1 Spirochaetales bacterium
ACACCTTCGTGCGATCGATGACGGCGGTCAGCGCGGTCATATTCCTCAACTCTGCGCGCTGGTACCACATGACGGTGCTGATCTACAACTTCTCGGAGAATCTGAGGTTCGGTCTGGCGAGCGTGCTCGCGACCACGCTGATAATCATCGTGATGGCCGCGTTCGGCATCATGCGGCTGCTCGTGCGCGACACGGGAGCCTTCGACAAGGCAATAAGCAGATAGGCGGAGCGTAAAGATGGCAAAGGAACCGGTAGCGGTCACGATAGACCACGTAACGAGGATCTACAAGAACGTAAAGGGACGAGCCGACGTCATAGCCGTAGACGACGCGAGCTTCGTCGTGCAGCCAGGCGAACTCGTCACCCTGCTCGGGCCTTCCGGTTGCGGCAAGACGACGACGCTCAGGATGATAGCCGGCTTCGACCTGCCTTCCAAAGGCACTATCCGCATCGGTGGCGAGGACGTGAGCGCGCTGCCGCCTAACAAGCGCGACACGGCGACGGTGTTCCAGAGCTACGGCCTGTTCCCGCACATGAACGTCGCGGAGAACGTCGGCTACGGCCTCCGTATCCGCAAGGTGGCCAAGCCGGAGATCGACGAGCGGGTCAAGCGGGCGCTGGCGCTCACCGGCCTGGCCGACTACGCGGAGCGCTCACCCGGCAGGTTGTCCGGCGGCCAGCAGCAGCGCGTCGCGCTGTCGCGAAGCCTCGTCGTCGAACCGGGCGTGCTGCTGCTCGACGAACCGCTGTCCAACCTGGACGCGCTGCTACGCGAGCAGATGCGCGTCGAGATACGCCGCATCCAGAAATCGCTGGGCATCACCGCCGTGTACGTGACGCACGACCGCGTCGAGGCGATGAGCCTGTCCGACCGCGTCATCGTGATGAAAGATGGGAAGATACGCCAGATTGGTTCGCCGAGCGTCATCTACGAGCGGCCTGACACCGTGTTCGTAGCGGGCTTCGTCGGCAAGGTGGCGTTCTTCCCGGTCGAGGTGTCGGGCACCGAGGGCGAGGCCTGCGTCTGCACGATACGCGGCAAGACCGTACGCGCGGCGTCTTTCGCGCCAGGCGTTGAGAAGGGCAAGGGCGCGACGCTGATGGCAAGGCCGGAATCGTTGCGGCTGGGAGCCCCGGAGACGGGGATTGTCGACGGGACGGTCAGGCAGAACGTGTATCTGGGATCGAGCATCGAGTCGTTCGTCACGACCGAGTACGGCGAACTGCTCGTGCAGATCGACGACCCGGCGGGCAAGAAGATAGCGGCCGAAGGCGAGCGGGTCTCCGTGTCGTTTGCCGAGGAGCGCGTTCGCGTCTTGCCGTCCTGACTGGCCAGCAGGGCTGGATTATCTGTATATTTCAGTCAGCATTAGCGGCCTCGACGATCCTCTGACTTCGTAATGCCGCTGCACGACAAGGAGCACGTATGAATTATCGCCGATTGGGTAGCGCGGGCATTAAAGTATCGGAACTCTCGCTTGGTTCCTGGGTAACGTACGGACCACAGGTTGACATCGACGCCGCGGCGCAGATGCTCAAGACCGCGTACGACCATGGGGTTAATTTTTTTGACAACGCGGAAACCTACGCCGCGGGGGTATCCGAAGAGATCATGGGCGCGGCGCTGCGCAAGCTGGGCCTGCGCCGGGCAAGCTACCTCGTCTCCACCAAGCTGTACTGGGGACTCAACGACGGCCCCAACGAAAAGAACACCCTCAACCGCAAGTACCTGATGCAGGGCATAGACGGCTCGCTCAAACGCCTGGGCCTGGACTTCGTCGACCTGCTGTTCTGCCACCGGCCAGACCCCAACACGCCGATGGAAGAGGTTGTCTGGGCGATGAGCGACATAGTCTCGTCCGGCAAGGCGCTGTACTGGGGCACCTCTGAATGGAGCGCCGAGGAGATACGCCAGGCCTGGGAGATAGCCGACCGCCGCAACTTGCGCAAGCCGCAGATGGAGCAGCCGCAGTACAGCCTGCTGGCGCGCGACAAGGTAGAATACGACTACCAGAGGCTGTACACCGACATTGGCCTTGGGCTCACCACCTGGTCGCCGCTGGCTTCCGGCGTGCTGTCGGGCAAGTATGCCAAGGGCATACCAGAAGGCTCGCGCCTCGCGCTACCCGGATTCGAGTGGCTGCAGCAGCGCTACTCACGCGACGTACTCCATGCGGCCGCGGCCATAGAGCCCATAGCCAGGGAACTGGGCGGCACATCCGCACAGCTCGCCATCGCGTGGTGCGTCGCAAACCCCAACGTCAGCACGGTAATTACCGGAGCCAGCAGGCTGTCGCAGCTTGAGGAAAACCTCGGCGCCCTTGATATGGTGCCCAAGCTTACGCAGGAAGTGCTCGAGCGCATAGACAAGGCCATGGAGCCGGCGCGCCAGGCGATGAAGCAATAATTTTAAATAGGTAGGCGCTGGAAAATAAAAAGCCAGTAATCTACACTCTCCTCTACCGGCTCTGTACGAAGCCGGTAGAGGAGAAATAATGAAAAAAGTGCTGTCCGCCATCGTGCTCAGCCTGTACACGGCTACAGCGTGGTCGCAACCGGGGGGCGTACGCATTCCGATAGCGGTACCGGACTTCCGCGTACTGAGTTCAGAAGTAAGCGAGTCAGAGGTTCAGGCGATACAGGAACTGCTCGCCAACGCCTTGTCCAACGAGCCTATTTTCAACGTACTCGAGCGCAAGCAAGTTACCGAGATGTTCAACGAGGTGGCGTTTCAGATCATGACGCCCGGCGCGATGGACACGGGAATTTCACAAAAACTGATGGGCGCCAGAGCCCTTCTCATAGGTTCAGTTGGTACGCTGTACGGCCGCACCGTAATAACAACGAGGCTCGTTGACCTGGAAACCGGCTTGATCCTCTTTGCCAACAATATCTATGCCAGTGACTCGGAGATAGCGGCGTCCATTGCCACGCTGGTCAACCAGATCCGTGAAAAAGGCTTTGAGATGACGGAGAAGCCTACAGAAGAAGACATCGCCGCGCAGGTAAAAGCCGGCAATTTTGGTGAATCCAAGCGGCTTGCCGACATATACCTTCGATCCAACCCAGACTCGGCGAGCGTTCGCGCCGTCTACCCTACCATCGTCGCGGGTCTCGCTGATGAATACTTCAGGCAAGCCCAGGGGCACCTCAAGCGAAAGCTTTTTGACGAAGCACGATCCAGGATCAACCAGGCTCTCGCCCTCAAAATAGACGAGCGGTTCTACGCGTTCCGCGAAAAAATAGACACCACCGAAGAGGACTGGGAGTTCCGCCAGGCCGTAATCGAAACGAGGCGGAACGAAGAGCTGGCGCGCCGGGCCGCGGGTGTAACGAGCGCCTGGGATGTCATGGGCTCCTGGTACGACGACCTTGACGCGGAAGGCGCCCACATCGGCGTTACGTACGAACCCCTCGTGGACAAGGCAGGCCTTACAGTAAACCTCGAAGAAGGCGTCTGGGGTGGAGAAATGTTCTGGCTAAAAGCGCTGGGCACGGATCCGGACGCGACACGCCTGCTCAACTGGATGACGTACGCGGGTGCTTCTGCCCTGTACATACCGGAAGCCGCGGGAGCCAGCATTATCGCCTCCGCGTATCTGTCTCCGCTGTTCGCGCAGAGCGTCAGGCTTGTCAACGTCGTGCTTACTACCGGCTTGGACGTTGGCGCTTCTTTGCGCTACGGGGGCGAACAGACCCTCGCCGGCGCAAACTGGTCGGCAGCAGCCACTGGAGGGGCGATGGTCTGCGTATCGATAAAGGCGTTGAAGCGGCTGGGTCTGTACGTTGCGGCAAAGGCTACCTACTCGTACTACCCCGATGATACACCGAGAAGCGGCCCGTCCGTCAGGCTTTCGTCAGGCTTGTCCTTTTAATAATGGAGCCAATTTCAAAAGTCGGTTACTTTTGAAATTGGCTTTGCGATTGCTTGCGTTTGCGTTGCAAACGCTGCGCCTAATCGCGGATTCAGGGTAGCTCTTTCAAAACTCCCTGAGTTTTGAAAGAGCCTTAATGGAGAACATAATGATGACTATACGACACAAACACAAACGAGCTGGCCGGCGCGCCGTGCTGATACTGGTGGCCGCGGTTATACTCGCATGCCTTGTGGCCTCATGCTCCACACCCAGCGCCGTGCTGCTGGCTTTTACCGCCAACACGGCACCAACGCTGACGGCGGATTCCGCGTCGGTCCTGTACGCCTGGAGCTTTACGAACACGTCCGCGGTGCCGACACCCGATGGCTTCCCCGTAGACGTACGGCTGTACCGCGTTACCTCCACAGACACGCGCGTGATGGCAGCGAAAGGCGTGGCAAGCCTCACCACGCTGAGCGGTTCCACGCCGTTTACCTTTTCAATAGACACGACGCTCGCATCGGGGCAGTATTTCGTAGAATTTGCCTTCGCTGATGATGTTGGTCCCCAGGTAATAAGGACTCCGGAGGCTACCCTGCCATGAAACGTACCCCTGGACTACAACCGTTCATCAGCACGCTCATCATCGCCACGCTCGCGCTCTTCTGCACACTACCCGTTGCAGCCCAGGTGCAGGCAAAACCCCGGCTCGTGGTAATGCGATTTACCGCCGGCGATGCCATTACCGAGGCAGAAGCCCTGCAGATAAACGAGCTATTCGAGTCTGCCATCATAAAGACAACAGTCTTTGAGACCATCGACCGTGCCAGGGCTCTTACCATAGCGGCAGGCGCGGATTTGCCTGCCGAGTTCACCGACCTCGAATCGGCGCTCGCGCTGGCGAACGCGGCCAAAGCCGAGTTTGTAATCATGGGCACCATCACCGTAGCCGGCCAGAAAACAGCGAGAAAGTACACTATAAACCCGAGGCTCGCCGCGGTAGATACCGGCAAGGAAGCATTCTCCACGCCCGTCAGTTTTCTGGAAAAAGACAAGATCAAACTGCTCGGCGAGTTGGCTGTTCGCGTAGCCACGGCCGCCAGGCAACGCTCCGACGTAAGCAAGGCGCAGATTGAAGCCTTCATGAGCATGGGTGACTGGGACAACGCCGAGCGCTTCCTTGAAATTTTCGAGAGAAGCCGCAGCAGCGACGATGGCAGGAAAGAGGCCGCAGCGTTGCGACGAACGGTGGACAGGTCGATAGCCGAGATGCGATTCGTCGATGCGCGTACAGCACTGGATTTATTTCTGTACGAAGAAGCTCGCAGGGCTATCGCGGAAGCCAAGCGCCGTGATCCTGACAACGATCGGTACGTAGAACTGGAAAAGACCATAGAAGCCGAGAGCGCTCGAAAAACCGCTACTGACGACGCCAAGGTTATAGCGCAAATTGAAGATCTCATAGCCACGGACAGCTGGGACAGCGCCTCGGCGCTGCTTTCGTACCTTGAAACCCGCGGCTCGCGCGATCCGCGTATTGGCAGGAACCGGGAATTGATCGCCAATGGAGTACGCGCTCGCGATCTGCACGTATCGGCAAAAGCAGACCTCGAAGCTGGTGACTACGAATCCTCCATCCTGGCCATCAACGCGGCTCTGTCCCTCTTTCCCGATGATGTTGACTTTTTACGCACTAAAAATGCCATAGTCATCGCCGAACAGCGGGAAGCGGCCAGCCGCGCCAAGTGGGAACTCTACTTTGAGGAACTCAGGCACGTTGATATCTGGGGGCTCGTGCTGGTGCACAAAGCTCCGAAGGTAGACCTGTACGCCGGGCTGGAATACCCGAGCATGTCGTATATCGTGCCAAGCAGAACGCAGGACGAGTGGCTGGAACAGACTACAAGTACCTCTCTTGGCGTCTCCACCTGGTATCAGGCGCTCCTGTGGCGACCAGAGCGCTTACCGCTTTCTTCGGTAGCGCTTGATACGGTCTGGCTCGCCGGAGCCCGGGCGGGTGTGGCGACGCGGGAAGTACGGTACGATGCCAACCAGACGGTAGACCTCGACGAGCCTGCTATCCCGTACGCGTGGTCAAGCTCGGCTTCATTCACCGCTGCCGAGCTATTTGGCGGCGTTGAGGCCAAGCTGACGATCCTGTCGTTTACCCTGTCGTTCGGGCTGGACGCGGGCACCGGCCTAGAGTACGCCTCGTTCGTCTCCAGCGTGCCGTATCTGGCCGTCGAGCGGACCAGGACAGACGCC
>JAFGUM010000221.1 GCA_016938515.1 Spirochaetales bacterium
GGCACTCGGGTCTCAACTTCTATCTTCTGCGCGTGGCGAACCTTGTCCAGAAGAATGTTGAGGTGTAGTTCACCCATGCCTGCTATGACGGTCTCCTTCGTCTCGGCGTCAAAGCGGATGGTAAAAGTCTTGTCTTCTTCGGAAGCCTTGTGCAGAAGTTCAGACAGCTTGTCCTCTTCCTTTTTGGAGACGGCGCTTATGGCTACAGCGTGGACGGGTTGAGGCAGACTCAATGGTTTGAAGCTCAGCGGCAATTCTGGCGCGGTAATGCTCTCGTTTGTCTTGAGAGACGGGCTCTTGACGAGGATACCTATGTCGCCAGCTACCAGTTTGTCTACCTCTTCCAGCTTCTTGCCGGTCGCGGAGAACAGCTTCCCGGCCTTTTCTTTCTTGTTCTCGGCAACGTTGAGGTATTCCGTATCCTGGGACAACACGCCGCGAACTACCTTGACGTATGAAAGCTTGCCTGAGAACTGGTCTATCTGCGTCTTGATGACGAGTGCCGCGAGCGGCTTTTCAGCGTCTACTGTCAACTTGCTTTCTACGCCTTGCGCGTCTGTTACTTTCTCAGTGGACAGCTTGGCCGGATCGGGAGCGATGCTTACCAGGAAGTCGAGCAAGGCCTGCGCGCCTGAATTTTTGGCAGAAGCCCCGGCGAATGCCGGAACGATGCGGTTGCCTACCAAAGCCTCCGACAGCCCTCTAATCATCTCATCCTGGGATAATTCTCCTTCAGACAGGTATTTCTCCATCAACTCGTCGTCGCCGTCAGCAGCCGCCTCGAACAGCGCCGCGCGAGCTTCGGCTACAGCGTCCGCGTACTCGGCGGGTACAGAAGCGGCAACCTCTTTCTGGTCATGCGCGCTCGGCACCGTGTATAGTTTCTGGTTGATAACGTCTATAACGCCCTTGAAACCGGCGCCTTCTCCAACGGGTATGGTAACGGCCACGGGGGCCAGCTTGAATTTCTCTTTGATGTCTGCAAGCGCACCCTGGAACGATGCGCGGTCTTCGTCCATTTTGTTGACGAACACCATGCGCGGCTTCTCGCGATGATTCAGGTTGCGCCATATCTTTATAGTCTCGATCTGCACTCCCGAGCGGGCATCGATGAGTACGAGTGCCGACTCGCACGAGCGCAGAGCCAGGATCACGTCTCCTATAAAGTCGGAAGACCCCGGAGTGTCTATAAAATTGATCTTCGTCCCACCTACGCTGGCGTGGGCGAGGGCTGCATGCACGGAAATTTTGCGTTCGATTTCCTCTTCGGCGTAGTCGCTCACCGTCTTGCCGGACTCCAAGGTCTCGGGTTTCTGGATGGCTCCAGCGCAGAAGAGGAGATGTTCGAGCAAGCTGGTTTTACCCGTGCTACCATGGCCCGCAAGGGCCACGTTCCTGATGAGGTCGGTCGTGTAAGCCATTAACACGCTCCTTGAGGAAGTTTGGGGGTCCGTCGCGCCGCCGCAAGGCGGGGCCGAGCCTCCTACGAAACAGCAGAACCGTAACGTATCATTAGTGCGAAATGATGGAACCGTTTTTGTCTGTTGTCAAGAAAAAGCGCTGAGCAGCGCCAAAAGAAATGTCGGCTCATTGACAAACGGCGGAGGCACGGCATATACAATAGACCTCTGCGGGACGTAGCCTAGCGGCTAAGGCGCCAGCTTTGGGAGCTGGATATCGGGGGTTCGAATCCCCCCGTCCCGATGAATACGCGGGATCATAGCTCAACTGGATAGAGCAGCTGCCTTCTAAGCAGCAGGTCGGGCGTTCGAGTCGCCCTGGTCCCATGGAGCTATGCGAGCCAGGTCAACTGGTAAACGGCCTGGTTCTTTTCGTCAGCCGCCTGAGCCCGAAAAAAAGCGCCCCGGCGCAGTACAGCAGCGACACAATCAAACCCGCCCACTCCATCCGCATAAAATACATCGACAGCCCCAGAGCCGCCACAAGAAACGCAGCCGCTATGATCGCGACGTGCTTGAAAGCGCCGGGTAATCCATCCTTGGCTGCTTCCTCGACGGCAACGGGAAAGACGATAGCACTGGAAGCCAGCAGCACCGGTACGAGCAGCGCGTATACCCTCCCCGGCTGTCCCCACGTGATAACAGTAGTGGCAATGCAGAAAACCGACATCGATCCCGCGGTAAAAGCCACGAGACGCTCGTAATCACTTCCACGCTCCAGGCCATGGAAGCCAACCGCCAGCGAAAACGCCGCGGCAGTCAGGCCAAACGGCAGCAACCAGTAGCGGAGATACAGCGAAAGGACGACGAACGGAGACCCCCAGAAGGGTTGGGAAAGAGGCAAGGCCAGCAACCATAGAATGGTGCCTGGAATGCCGAACAGAAGACCACGCGCGAACGCGCGCCATACGGTCTCAGCGCCTTTGCGAGACCAGGCGATGGCGGTGAAAAAAGACAAGGGCATTGATACGAGGGCAAAGAGGTACATGCTCACAAGGCTATCACGAGCAGGTTAGCTCGACAAGTGTTCGCGCGTCAGGCTAAACCACCACGGTTCAGAACAACGCGAGCAGATCGAGGTGATCCGTAGCCCAACTCGCGAATTTGCGGCACCCGTCGGCCATGGCATGCACTCGTTGACGAGGATCCTCATCGGGGATAGACGCGGAGTACTGCTCAAGGGCCGCGGCAAAGGCGGTTTCGTGCTCCTGTATGGCCCTTAGAATGGCTTCCGGATCTGCCGCAGCCTTCAGGGCAACCCGTGGAGGCGTCCCGGAATACCAAGCCTCCAGCGCACCCAATTCGTGCAAGTGCTCGCTTTTCTGCCGCAGAATGGAGTCAAGAACCTTGCGAATGGCAGGCGACTGTACTGTCTTGCCCGAATCGCGGTACGCTGCGATTGCCTCACCACACGCGCGTGACAGCGATACGGCGGCATCTCCAACGTTTTCGTTCATAAAGCAACGATACTACCACTGCAGGAAGCTGTCAAATGCCGTTTCAGCATCGTCTGACCCTTTGACGCGCTCGTATCCTCTATGCTAGACTCCAACGCACCATAGAAATTTGCAGGGTAAGCCGAAGGAGGTCCATTGGCGGACAACAAGAACCTGCGGACCAATGAACAGATCAGGGTCCGTGAAGTGCGATTGATCGACGATGCGGGGGAGCAAAAGGGCGTACTGCCCACGGCGGAGGCCCTGCGCATGGCCAAGGACATTGGCCTGGACCTGGTTGAGATCGCGCCGCAATCAAATCCGCCGGTCTGCAAGATCCTTGACTACGGAAAGTTCAAATTCGAGCAGGAAAAAAAGCTCAAGGACAACCGGAAGCACCAGAAGATCGTAAAGATCAAAGAAGTCCGGATGCAGCCCAAGATCGATGATCACGATCTGGATTTCAAGTCCAAACACGTTCGCGGGTTCCTTCAGGAAGGTAACAAGGTCAAAGTTACCATACGCTTCAGAGGCCGTGAACTGGCTCATACCGAGATAGGCGAGGAAGTTCTCAGGAGCGTCCTCACCAAGATAGAGGGATTGTACGTCATGGAGAGCCCCCCGAGGATGGAAGGCCGCTTCATGTCGATGATGCTTATACCAAAGGCGCCGGTCATCAAAAAACCGGAGCCCGCGCGGCCAGCTTCGGAACCCGCGCCAGAGACTACCGCGTGAAGGATGGATTGAAATGCCCAAGATGAAAACGAAGCGGTCGGCCGCAAAACGCTATACGCTTACCTCCAATGGCAAGGTCAAGTACAAGAAAATGAACCTCCGCCATATCCTTACAAAAAAGTCATCCAAGCGCAAACGCAAGCTCCGCAAGGCTGGATTCGTTGCCGCGGGTCCTGTATACCAGATAAAGAAGAAGCTGCTCCCGTACGGTTGAGCACTATGGCCCTGAGCCCCGACAGGGCCTTAGTGACTGCGTCCGGGACTACAGGCGAGTGTATCGCACCGCCGGATACCAACGAGCCGATCAAGGGGGCCACGGCAACCTGAATCGGCTCTGTTCCCAGTTACGTTAAGGAGACAGAACATGCCCAGAGCAGTAGACGGCACCAGGCGAAAGGATCATCGCAAAAAGATCCTCAAGCTTGCCAAGGGATATTACGGACGAAGGTCCACCAATCACAAGACCGCCAAAGACGCCGTAGCCAAGGCGCTCATGTACGCGTACCGCGATCGTCGCGACAGAAAGCCGACCTTCCGCGCCCTCTGGATCACGCGTATCAACGCGGCGTGCAGGGCAGAAGGAATAACCTACAGCCGCTTTATCGCGGGTGCGGCCCAGGCCAATATGACCATGGATCGAAAGGTACTCGCCGACATAGCCGTCCGCGATCCTGCCGCCTTCAAGGCCATCGTCGAGCGGGTAAAGTCAGTAGCGCAGCCAGCCGCGGCGCAGGCATAGTCGATGATAAGCCTCGAGCAAGTTCGTGCCCTTGAGGCGCGGGTGGAAAAAGCTGTAGCTCTTATCGGCTCGCTCCGATCGGAAAACGCTTCGTTGCGTACCGGGCTACAGGCAGCAGAGATGCGCGTCGCCGAGCTCGAAGGCCTCATCCAGGATTTTCAGAAAGACCAGGCGCGAATCGAGGAAGGCATCATCGAAGCGCTGCGCAAGCTCGACTCGTTTGAGGATTCCGTGCACCTGGCCGTTGCCAACGGCAAATCCGCTGAGCAGCCGTTAGCTGAGCAGCCCATGGCTGAGCAGCCGTTAGCTGAGCAGCCAACGGCTGAACTTACAGAAGATCAGCCCGAGGAAGAGGCTCCCCAGGCAACCGACAGCACGGATTCTCTAGACATATTTTAGGATGTCAGTAGAAATCGTGCGCGTCGAGTTGCTCGGCACCTCGTTTTCAATCCAGACCGACGAGAGCAAGGAATACGTCGAGTCGCTGATCGCCTACCTGGGGTCTAAAGTCGAGACGGTAAAGTCGTCGTCTAAAATAGACGATCCACTCAAAGCCGCGATCCTGGCCGGGATATTTCTGGTCGATGAGTTATACAGGGAACGGGTAGACGCGTCGGCGACGACGGCTACCACGACACCGGATGAAGATATGGGCGCGCTGGCTGAACGGCTGATAGCCCGTATCGACGAATCGCTGAACGATGACATACGGCGAGAACATCAATCGCCGTCCCATATCGGAGGGGAACCATGAGTATGCCGCTGGAAGACTTGTTCGAATACGACGGGAATGCCTACGAATTCACCGTCGCCGTCAATCGTCGTTCGTACCAGCTCGCCGTCCTTAAGACCCCCGAGGTTGAAAAAAACAACGGCAAGGTCGTTTCACTCGCCATGAAGCAGATTTTCAGCACCCAAATTGAGTACCGCTTCGAATAAAGTACTCGTACTGTTTGGCCCAACTGCCGTTGGCAAGACGGCGACCATCGAGAGGCTCGCGAGCGACGACCGGCTGCATGGCATGCCGGTCGTCGTCGTTTCTTGTGATTCGCAGCAAGTGTACAAAGGCCTCGATATAGGCACCGCAAAACCAGGCGCGGCTGAACGCGCCAGGATACCCCACCGGCTTATCGACATTGCCTATCCAGATGAATCATTCTCGGTGGGACGTTTCGTGGAGCTCGCGGACAAGGCGTGCGCGGATGCCTTGGCCGCGGGAGCCTTGCCCATCCTTTCCGGCGGCACGGCGTACTACATACGGGCTTTTCTGTACGGCCCGCCACCGGCGCCACCGGCTGATCCAGTAGTACGAGCCATGCTGCGGGCAGAGCTTGCGACCAGAGGCGCGGATGCGTTGCGCAGGGAACTGGCGGAGGTAGATCCGGCGAGCGCAGCCAGGATTAGCCCCGCAGACCTGTACCGCACAACTCGGGCGCTGGAAGTGTACCGATGCTCCGGTAAGCCACTCTCTTCGTTCGCGCCGCCTACCCTTCCACGCGCGCGCTGGAATACGCTCACCCTGGGGCTCGACAGACCGCGGGCGGAGCTGTATGCCCGCGTAGAGGCACGCGTAGACGCCATGATGGCCGCCGGCCTTGAAGCTGAGGTTGCCGCGCTCAGGGCTGCTGGATACGGTCCCGAATCTCCGGGAATGAAGGCCATAGGTTACGCGGAGTTTTGCAACGGTGGCGAACTAACCACCATCGTCGATGCTATCAAGCTGCATACGCGCCGCTACGCCAAGCGACAGCTCACGTTCATGCGGAGCTTGCCGGGAGTACGGTGGTTCAACGCGGACGACTACGTTGGCGTCGTCGATACCATAACGGGCTGGCTGCTAGAAACCGCGTAGCCGGGCTTTTGGAGCGGCCTTCTGTATCGTCGCCAGGAATAACGCCAGCTTCTCGTCAGGGTATGGTGATACCGTAGACGCCCAGGCCTGATCGAGCACGCGGCCTTCCCTGTAACGCTGCAGAAATACGTTGTCTTCTGGCCGTAGCAACGATGCTATGACGTCTATGGATTCCGCGTTGATAAACCCAGGCGTACACGTAATCCTGAATTCGTATCCTTCGCTCGTGCCACGCACAGCATCCATGCTGCTAACGATTCGCTCGGCGGCATCCACCGGTGCATCCGGCCACAGTTCGGAGTAGCGGTCGGGAGACGTTTTAAGGTCCATCGCTACGTACTGGGCGCCAACGGGTTGTATCCTCCCGGGAAACGACCCGTTGGTGTCCATTTTTACGGCATACCCCAGGTTGCGGATAGAAGCGGCCAGAGCCGGCAGGTCTTCGTGCAGGGTTGGTTCGCCACCGGAAATGGCTACGCCCGAAATCTTGCCCACGCGGCTGGCAAGAAACTTCAGGGCTGCTTCCTCAGTAATGAAGCCGTTATCCGCGGGCGAACCCGGTGGCGATACGACCAGGTCCGGGTTCTGGCAGTACGGGCAGCGAAAGTTGCAACCGACGGTAAAGAGAACCGCGGCAACACGTCCCGGAAAGTCAACGAGACTGGTTTTTTGCAGGCCGAGCAACACGGTATCAGCGCTACGCGGTAATGGCTTGCGGCAGGTTACTGGCTACGGGTTCAAAGATTTGAACCAGGATGTCGCGGCTGCGCGCCCTCGTCACCTCATCACCCGCGGCATTGAGTAGCACGGCCGTTGGCGTCGACAACACCTCGTACTGCCTGGCGAGGTCGAGCCCATCCTCAGTGTCTACGTCTACGACTATACCCGGCAGCTCACTGCGCATAAGGTAGTCACGGACCACGGGGCAATTGGGACAGGCCTCCCGAGTAAACACCAGGTATGACGCTATTCCAGTTCTGGGTTCTGGCGCCGCCTCGGACGCGGATGGAAACGAAAACTCGACGCGCTTGCCAAACTCCTCGCGCTTGCCGGCGTTCCAGTTGCGCACCGAGCGGTAGTATCCTACGATGCGGCTATAGACCTCTGTCGGCGTCCCCTCCACCGTCATCAGCCTGGACTTGAGCTCTGCGAGTCTCGCTTCCTTCTGTTCTTTCGTCTCCATTGCACCCCTCCAACCACTTTAGCTGTTATATATGCTCGCCGCGCCTTCGTACGATGACGAAAACCGCGGAGATGCGGCCCCCTGTCAGGACGGACCGATCAGTTCCTGTTCCAATACGGCTATCTCTGCCCTCAGCCGGGCTTCCTTCTCTGCCTTGCACTTGGGGCACGAGAAGTGCTCGCCGGAAATGTACCCGTGGATGGGGCACACCGAAAACGTTGGTGAAATCGTGTAGTATGGTATGCGGTAGCGCGCGGCTATCGTCTGTACGAGATCCCGCAGCGCGCGCCAGTCGTCAACGGCTTCTCCCAGAAAAACGTGGAACACGGTGCCACCGGTGTATTTGGACTGCAACGCCTCCTGGTGATCAAGAGCGTCGAACAGATCCTGCGTAAAGTCGGCTGGCAACTGGGTTGAGTTTGTATAGTAAGGCTCGTCGCTGCCAGAGGCAAGAATTTCGGGGTAGCGCTTGCGGTCGTGTTTGGCCAGCCGGTACGAGGTGCTCTCTGCGGGCGTCGCCTCCAGGTTGAAAAGCTCGCCCGTATCTTCCTGGTAATCCTGCAGACGCTTCCGCATGTGTTCGAGCACTTCTTCGGCAAAGGCCTTTCCTTCGGCGTCCGCGATGGTCTTGCCCATATAATTCTGGCAGCACTCGTTCATGCCCACGAGACCTATCGTAGAAAAGTGACTGTTGAAGCTTTTAAGATACCGCTTCGTGTACGGGAACAACCCTCCATCAAGAAGCCGACTGCAGACCTTGCGCTTGATAGTGAGGCTCTGCGCCGCCAGATCCATAAGCCGGTCCAGCCTGCGGTAGAAATCGCTTCTGCTCTCCGCGAGGTACCCGATGCGCGGCATGTTGAGCGTCACGACGCCGATGGAGCCAGTGAGCTCGTCTGAGCCAAACAGCCCACCGCCACGTTTTCTGAGCTCACGTTTGTCGAGCTGAAGCCTGCAGCACATGGAGCGTACGTCACCAGGATCGAGATCGGAGTTTACAAAATTCTGGAAGTATGGCGTGCCGTACTTGGCTGTCATCTCGAACAGCAGCCTGGCGTTGTCCGACTCCCAGTCGAAGTCGCGCGTTATGTTGTACGTGGGAATGGGATACTGAAAGCCCCTGCCGTCGGCGTCTCCACCGAGCATAAGCTCTATGAACACGCGGTTGATAACGTCCATCTCGGCCTGGCAGTCGCCATAGCTAAAATTCTGCTCAACGCCGCCTACGACCGCGGGTCTGTCCCGCAGGTCGTCCGGGCAGACCCAGTCGAGCGTAATATTGGTAAACGGTGCCTGGCTTCCCCAGCGGCTCGGCGTGTTGACGCCGAACAGGAAACTCTGCACGCACTGTTTGACTTCCTCGTCGTTCATGTCGTCTACCTTGACGAACGGCGCCAGGTACGTGTCAAAGCTGGAAAACGCCTGCGCTCCGGCCCACTCGTTTTGCAGGATGCCGAGGAAGTTGACCATCTGCTGCACGAGCGTATTGAGGTGCTTTGCCGGAGCGCTCGTTATCTTGTCAGGCACACCACCGAGGCCCTCAGCTATGAGCTGCCGCAGCGACCACCCGGCGCAGTAGCCCGAGAACATGGACAAATCATGAATATGGAAATCTGCTTCCCGGTGTGCCTCGGCTATCTCTTCTGGATAGATGTTTTTTAGCCAGTAGTTGGCTGTTACCGTGCCGGAATTGTGCAGTACGAGCCCACCCAGCGAATAGTTGACGTTGGCGTTTTCCTTGACTCGCCAGTCTACCTGAGCCAGGTACCCGTCCATAGTCGTGTTTATATCGACCATCAAGCGTTGCGCGTCCCGGACCGCCTCGCGCTTCGCCCGGTACAGGATGTAGGCGCGGGCTACCTGGGCTTCGCGCGCTTCTATGAGCGCCGTCTCTACGAGATCCTGAATTTCCTCTATGGCGGGGATGGAGTTTGGATGCCGCCCGGCTAGAAGGAGAGCCAGCCGTGATTCGACGTCAGCGGCGATGCGCTTTACCTTGTCGTGATCGGCTACTCCCTGCACCGCCGTAAAGGCTTTTTCGATAGCGGTTTCGATGCGGGAACGGTCGTACCGTTCTATACTACCCGAACGCTTGGCTACAAAACGACGAACCTGATCGCCTTCACCCAAAAAACCACGCCATTCAGGAAATATCTGCTGAGCGCCGGCCATGATCACTCCTCTTCGCGGGCGTTCTCGAGTCGCCCAATCTCGAGCATAAACTCGTCCATCGACTCGAACTGCCGGTAGACGCTCGCGAACCGTATGTACGCAACCTTGTCCAGGTCGTATAATTTGTGCAGGGTCATTTCTCCCAGAGACGAGCTGGGAACCTCGTTGCCGCCCTTGCCGAGCATGGCGGCGTCGTCCTCAATATCGTTGAGTATGTTTTCTATGGTCATCTGGGAGACGGGGCGCTTTTCGAGAGCTCGCTGCAACCCCCTTTCAAGCTTTTGCCTGTCGAAGGGTTCGCGGCGGCCATCGCGCTTTATGACCATCAGGGGTTTTTCCTCGATGCGCTCGTAGCTGGTGAACCTGAAACCACACGACAGGCACTCGCGACGCCTGCGTATGCTCTCCCCGTTGGCCAGGGTGCGCGAGTCTGTAACGCGGTCGTCCAGGGAACCGCAATGCGGGCATCTCACTTTATTACTTCCTCCAGGCCATCATACCGTCAAACATACTATCAATTGTATCACCATCACTACAAACATCTATATATAGTGGCCCTTCGCTCTATTGTCAATATCAAAATTCACGACTGCAGCATTCTCTGCGCATTGATTTTTATCGACGATAGGGCGATTGTATAGTAGCTTCCATAACTAAGGGGAGGATACCACATGACATTTTCAGAGCGGATGAAAGACATCGTAGACAAAGGCATCAAGACTTCCAAGGAAGTCGTGAAGCAAGCGGGCGACAAGGCGCAGCAGTGGGGTGAGATGGGTGTTCTGAAGCTGGAGATTGTGCAGCTCAGGAACCAGGCTGAAAAGCTGACTGCTCGTCTCGGCGCGGAAGTTTTCGAGGTTCTCGTCGAGAAGGGTCAGAAAACGGTAGGCAAGGAATCTCCAGCCGTCAAGGAAACCATAGACCGGATTGAGGAGATAGAAGCCCTTATCAAGTCTAAGGAAGACACATTCAGGAAATCTGGCGGCAAGGAAGAAGATCTCCGAGACCAGTAGCCGACAGA
>JAFGUM010000222.1 GCA_016938515.1 Spirochaetales bacterium
AAGTACTCGCGCGTCATCAAACGGCTCATCGTACCATCTCTGGTCATCGTAGCCTGGGCGCTCGTGTTCATAATCTACTCCAAGCAGATATCCGCGGTGTATTGAGGGAGCCACGTATGAAACTAGTGTATTTAACCATCAGCGCCGTCATCCTGGCGCTTGCACTCTGGAACCTGTGGACCGAAAAGGACTGGCGCAAACAAGCCACGGCGGCTATGGTCGCCGTGCCGCTGCTCCTTCGCGTCTTTCTGATCAAATAGGGAAGCGAAATGCAGAAACACCATATAAGCGCTGGCATCATCTCCATACTGACGCTGGCCGCCTGCGCCGTGGCCAGCGCGTCGTTCCTCGAGCACAGAAAACAGGAGCCAATACTACGAGGCCCCGGCGTTACCGAGATTGTACCGCTGTCAACGTGGTACGAAGGTCTACGGGGGACTCCATCCGACACCGACGTGTACGTCTTCCGCGGAGATCAACCCGGGGGCTCTATGCTCATCATAGGCGGCACCCACCCCAACGAGCCGTCGAGCTTCCTCTCCGCGCTGCTGCTCATAGAGAACGCCGTCGTCCGTGCGGGTACCCTGTACGTCATACCCCAGGCAAACGCGTCGGGCTTTACGCACAACGACCCGCAGGAAGGCGCGCCGACGCACTACTCGTTTACGCTGCCGGACGGCTCGACGCGGACCTTCCGCTATGGCTCCCGGGCTACCAACCCGGTGCACCAGTGGCCAGACCCCGACGTGTACGTACACGCCGCTAGTGGCCAGACGCTGTCCGGCAACGAGACGCGCAACCTCAACCGCGGCTATCCTGGCAGACCCGACGGCACGCTTACAGAAAAAGCCTGCTACGGTATCACCGAACTGATACGCGCCGAAAAGGTGGGGCTCTCCATCGACCTGCACGAAGCATCGCCGGAGTACCCGGTTATCAACGCCATCGTCGCGCACGAACGCGCTATGCCGGTGGCTTCGCAGGTTGTGCTCGGTCTCGAATTCAGTGACATCACGATAGGCCTCGAACCGTCGCCAAAGAACCTCCGCGGCCTCACGCACCGCGAACTGGGCGACGCCACCGAGACGCTGTCGGTGTTGATGGAGACGGCCAACCCGTCGCAGGGCCGCCTGCGAAGCAGAACGGATGAAGCGCTCGTCCTTACCGGCAAGGATCCGTACTACGTAAAGGCCCAGGCGCTTGGCCGGCTGTACGTCCCCTTTGACGAGCGGGGTCACCCCATCGAGGAACG
>JAFGUM010000223.1 GCA_016938515.1 Spirochaetales bacterium
GACAGCTCGGTGATGATCTCCAGAATCTGCGCCTGGATGGTCACGTCGAGAGCCGTTGTCGGCTCGTCGGCGATGAGCACCTCGGGGTTGCACGACAGCGCCATGGCTATCATCACGCGCTGGCGCATGCCGCCTGAGAACTGGTGCGGGTACTGGTCTATGCGCTTCTCCGGCGCGGGTATGCCAGCCAGCTTCAGCATCTCGATTGCCTTGTCCTTGGCCGCTTTTTTATCCAGCCCCTGGTGCAGCACTATGGTCTCTATCATCTGCGTGCTTATGCGCAGGAAGGGGTTGAGAGAGGTCATCGGGTCCTGGAAGATCATCGAGATTTTGTTGCCGCGGATGGTGCGTATCTCGTTGTCGGACATCTTGAGCAGGTCCTGCCCGTTGAACAGTACCTCGCCACCGGCGATCTTGCCCGGAGGAGAAGGGATAAGCTTCATTACCGCGAGGTTGGTAACGCTTTTGCCCGAACCGGACTCGCCTACGATGCCGAGGGTCTCTCCCTTGCGCAGGTCGAAGCTCACGCCGTCCACGGCCTTGAGGAGCCCCTCGTCCAGTTTAAAATATGCCTTCAGGTCTTTAACCTGCAGTATGACGTCATCGGTCATTCGACGGTCTCCTTATGTGCTCAGGCGCGATTCTTGCTCTGCGGATCGAGTGCGTCACGCAGGCCGTCGCCCAGGAAGTTCATGGCGAACAGGAATATGGTCATCGCGGTAGCCGGGACAATGAGGCGCCACGGGTACAGCTGCATCCCCTGGACGCCCTCGCTTACGAGCGTGCCCCACGATGCGTACGGAGCGGAGACGCCGAGGCCGAGGAACGACAGGAAGCTCTCGCTCATTATGAAGCTTGGAAACTGCAGCGTTGAATACACGATGATGATGCCCACCGTATTGGGCAGGAGGTGCCGGAACACTATGCGCCCGGAACCGGCTCCCATCGACCTTGCGGCCTCGACAAACTCCGAGTTTTTGAGGCTTATCACCTGGCCGCGTACGATGCGCGACATCGTGAGCCAGGACACGAGCGCTATGGCGAAGAACAGTATGATGATGTTGAGCGGTATGCCGAGCACCATCGAGTTACTCGAATCCTTGACCATGGACATGATGATGATGACGACGAGCATATACGGCAGGCTGTACATGATGTCTACGAATCTGCTTACTATGTTGTCAAACCAGCCGCCCAGGTAGCCCGCCATCGAGCCGAGCACTATGCCTATGAAGCCGGCAGTTATCGTGCCTACAATACCGATGAGCAACGAAATCTGGCCACCGTAGATGGTTCTGGCCAGCATGTCGCGGCCGAGGTAGTCGGTGCCCATGATGTATACGCGCTTGTGCACCGGGTTGCTGTCATGCTCGCGCGTTATCTGCTCTATCTCGGCGTTGATGCGCGTAAGGTCGCGCTTGAGGTCTTCCCTGTCTGTCCTGCCTATCGCTTCTTCCAATTCAAGCTTGCGCTCTGACAGCTTT
This sequence comes from Spirochaetales bacterium, assembly GCA_016938515.1. GTDB lineage: Bacteria > Spirochaetota > Spirochaetia > Treponematales > UBA12059 > SZUA-370. The sequence continues at coordinate 1,485 of JAFGUM010000223.1, forward strand.
ACGAGCGCTACCGTGCCGGCGGCTTGCAGCGATGGCGGTAGGTTGGCGTGCAGCAGTTCCTGGTCTGTGTACGAGTAGAACGGCAAAAAGGCCGCGCCAAAGGTGACGAACAGGTATATCCCCACTATCCACATGCCGATAACGGCCATCTTGTTGCGCTTCAGTCGTTTCCACGCGTCAGCCCACAGCGAAACGGGCTTTACGAACTGGTTGAACTCGTTGACAGCGTTGTCGTTCTGTTTCTTGAGTACAGGCATTCTGGTCCGCCCCTTATTTGTAGGAAATGCGCGGGTCGAGGAGTCCGTAGAGTACGTCCACGATAAGGTTCGCGCTGATGAGGATGATGGAATAGACGATAACGTCACCCATGATCACCGTGTAGTCACGGTTGAGGGCCGACTGGACGAAAATCTTGCCTATGCCGGGCACGACAAATATGGTCTCCACGACGACCGAGCCGATCACGATGCCGCTGAAAGCCGGCCCGAGGTACGTGACCACCGGCAAGAGCGCGCCTTTGAGCACGTGCTTCGTTATTACCACCGATTCCTTGAGGCCCTTTGCCCTGGCCGTACGGATGTAGTCGGAGCGTATGACCTCGATGATGGAGCCGCGGGACAGGCGGGCTATGTACGCGAAGTAGGGAAACATCAGGGTCATGGTTGGCAGTATCACGGTCGCCCAGCCGGCGCGGCTGCCTATCCAGCCCGAGGTAGGCAGCCATTTTAGCTGCAGGGCAAAGATGAGCATCAGTATGGGGCCTATGACGAACAGCGGTATGGATATGCCCAGTACCGCCATCGACATGGCCGCGTAGTCGGGCCATTTATTCTGGTTGAGCGCCGATATGATGCCAACGCTTATGCCCAGGAAGAGGGCCACCCCCAGGGCCATCGCGCCAAGGTGCAGTGATACGGGAAA
>JAFGUM010000224.1 GCA_016938515.1 Spirochaetales bacterium
CGACCCAAGCGGCAGAGTTCAACGTCTACGCCGACCCGCACGCCGCGGCCGCCGTATTCCGATCCGGTATCCCCGTAGACGTGTACGGGCTCGACGTAACCAATCGCGCCACGCTTAAACCGGCAGGGCTTGAATCGCTCCGCAAAGAGTCCGGTCGCGTACTGACGCCGGTCTGCGCGATGCTCGACCACTACATGACCGCGTACAAATCCTTTGGGCGGGACGCGCTGGCGCTGCACGACCCTCTCGTCGTGGCCAACATCATCGACCCGGCCATCGTGACGATGAAGCCCTACTACGCGGACGTTGAAACATCAGGGGAGTATACGCTCGGCAAAACCGTCGTCGATACGCTCAACGTGCTTAAAAAGAAGCCAAACGCGCGCTTTGGGGTTGAACTGGACAATGAACGGTTTCTGGGCCTGCTAACCCGGTTGCTGCGCTCGTACGACAGAAAGGCTACTACCCATGAGCACTGAAAAAACCGCGCGCCCGGTCTGCGTTACCGGCAGCCTCAACCTGGATCTCGTTTGCGTACTGGACCGGCTACCAGCCACGGGAGAAACGCTGACAGCCCGCTCGTACACTACCGCGTTTGGCGGCAAAGGCGCCAACCAGGCGGTGGCCGTAGCCCGGCTCGGCGGCACCGCGCGCATGATAGGCGCCGTAGGCGCAGACGACGCGGGCAGAAGCCTGCGGGCCAACCTGGAAGAAAATGGTGTAGACGCCGCGGCCGTGCTTGAAGCCACCGGTCCGAGCGGCGTGGCGATGATACACGTAGACGCGGCTGGCGATAATACCATAGTCGTCTACCAGGGAGCCAACGCGCTGCTGACTCCAGCCTGGGTACGCAGAAGCGCCGCCGCGATAGAATCGAGCGCGTGTCTCGTCCTGCAGCTGGAAATACCGCTCGAGTGCGTTCTGGAAGCGGCGCGGATAGCCGCCGGGGCTGGCGTTCCAGTGCTGCTCAACCCAGCTCCCGCACGAGAGCTACCCGACGAGCTACTGTCACTGTGTAGCATAGTTTCACCTAACGAGACAGAGCTGGGAATACTAGCTGGCGCCTCCGGGCTGGAAGCAGGCGCGAGGGCGTTACTGGCGCGCGGCGTGGGAGCCGTAGTAGTGACGCTCGGCTCGCGGGGCTGCCTATACGTGGACGGGAAAGGCTCGTTTGAGGTACCTTCGTTTCAGGTGGACGCCGTGGACGCTACGGCCGCAGGTGACAGCTTCAACGGAGCGCTCGCCACCATGATGGCGGCGGACGAGAAGATTACGCCCGACGCGCTCGCCTTCTGCAACGCGGCTGGCGCCCTCGCGGCGACTACACTGGGAGCCCAGCCATCGATACCGTACCTGCGTGACGTACAAGCGTTTCTGGACGATCGGCGTTCGCGCCACCAACCGCGCCCGTAACGGCGCGGAACAATCAGAGGAGGACTGCACCATGCCTACCCCCCACAATGGAGCCAACAAGGGCGACATAGCCCACACCGTGCTGCTGCCGGGAGACCCCCTGCGAGCCAAGTTCATCGCGGAAACATTCCTCGACAAACCCGTGTGCTACAACACCGTGCGAAACATGCTCGGCTATACCGGCACGTATAAAGGCCGCCCGGTCTCCGTACAGGGAACTGGTATGGGCGTACCATCCATCTCCATCTATGTAACGGAGCTGCTCCAGGAATACGACGTGCAGAACGTTATACGCATAGGCACGTGCGGAGCCTTTCAGCCGGACATCAAGGTTCGCGACGTCATCATGGCCCAGGGCTCCTGTTCAGATTCGAACGTCAACCGTGTTCGCTTCAAGGGGCTCGACTACGCGCCCATAGCAGACTTCGGCCTCATGCAGAAGGCGTGGAAGGCAGCGGAAGCCAAGGGAGTCGACATAAAAGTCGGCAACATCCTCACTTCCGACACCTTCTACGGCGATGATCCAGACTCCTGGAAGATGTGGGCCGCGTACAACGTGCTCGCCGTGGAGATGGAGACGGCGGCGCTGTACACGATAGCCGCCAAGTTCCGCAGGCACGCCCTGACGCTCCTTACCGTAAGCGACCACATCGTAACGCACGAGGTAACCACGGCGGAAGAACGCCAGACCACGTTCAAGACGATGATGGAGATTGCGCTGGAGCTGGCGTGACGGTACTGCGGGCGACCACCATGGGGTTCTGCCCCGGCGTGCGCAGGGCCGTCCGTATCGCGATGACGGCAGCTGACAAGGCGCGCGCAGAGGGCCGCCCCGCTTTTGTCCTTGGACAGATAGTACACAACCCCAGCGTTACCGCGTCGTTGCGCGGCGCTGGGGCTATGGAGA
>JAFGUM010000225.1 GCA_016938515.1 Spirochaetales bacterium
CTCCGAGCGGTACAGCTTCTCATAAATTACCATCATGCTGAACATGCGCCGCCCGGCGTCCTCCATGGCGGTTTTGGCCTCGGGATTCTCTATGGTGTCCGCCTGGATGGCGAGCATGGCCATGGCGACGTTCATGTTGTTCTTTATGCGGTGGTGTACTTCCCTGAGAAGCATCTGCTTTTCCTCAAGCAGCGCGTTGACCCGTGCCTCGGCTTTGGCTTGCTCGCCGATATCCACCACCGCAACGAGCAACTCCTCGTCATCGGGAACCCTGCGGGCAGAAAGCCGCACGACCACCCGCCCGGTCGCGCCGCGTAGCTCTATATCCATCGTCTTGCCCATGGGCTGCCGGAAGAATGCGCCGAAGCGACCCAGAAACACGTCGCGGGATTCAGCGGACAGGTAATCGACCAGGGGTTTGTCCCGTATATCCGCGGTACCATGGTCGATCATGTCTAAAAACGTCTGATTGGCCTTGCGCACGATACCGTGCTTGTCCACGCTGATATACCCCACGGGGGATTGGTTGTACAGGCGGGCGTACTTGTCCCTGGCTACTTCAAGGCTTGTTCGCGAAACCCGCAGCTCCTCGTTCTGCATTTCCAGCTCAATCTGGTGAACGCGCAGGTCATGAATCAGCGCTTTGATGTCGTCAGGATGTGCGGGAGGCTTATCTCGCCCAACGTCGGCAAGAGCTGCCTCGGCTCGTTTTCGCAGATCGTCGCGTGGTACCTCGTCATTGGTATTCACCAAGCCCTCCTGTGGATGTATCCTGGTCGCGACTCTCCAGTTCCGCAATCCTGGCCTTGCACAGAGCCACTTCATCCTCGAGACGCGATAGTTCTGTAACGTCGAGGCACGAACCGATATACCCGATAAACGTATCATCATCGCTATAGCGTGGCTGCCCGACGTCTTCTATCAGCCGATATTCACCATCATGCCGCCTGAGCCGGTAGCGCATGCTAAACGGCTCGCGGCGATCAAATGCGCCAATGTACGTATCGATACAGCCGGGAAGGTCATCGGGATGCACGCCTTTCGTCCATCCGTCTCCCCGCTCCTGCGCCATCGTACGACCGGTAAACTCCAGCCACGTCTTGTTGAACCAGTAGCAGGCCTTGTCGAGCCCGGACATCCATACCAGGGCTGGCGAGGTATCCGAGACAGCGGCAAA
>JAFGUM010000226.1 GCA_016938515.1 Spirochaetales bacterium
ATTCCCGCGTACCCCTGGGTCGGCGCACTTATTATCGCGATGCCGGGCTTCAGGTATGATCTGTTGTTTGGGCTCGTTGGCAGCATCGCGCCTTTTGTGTCACTGGCGCTTACGGCGCGCTTTATCGACGGTGTTTCACCACGCGTCGGTGGTTTTCCCTCGTTCGGTGTATTTGGCCCGATGAGCGGGGCAGTTTTTGGTTTTTTCGTTACCTTCGCCGCGGCAGCTGTAGTCGTCGCCATAATGAAACGGGTTGGCGCAAGCTACGCAGGCAGCGCTTCTACGAAGGAAGCCACGGATGAAATCGTAATCGATGGTGAACCTCAGCCACGCGTTCTGGATCTGAGTTATCCTGATTTGCCCCCATCACCTTTCTTGGCTTCCATGGGACTACCACCGCAGGAGAAAGCTCTGTCCCCGCAGGAGACTGATCCAGAAGCTCAAGCTCTGTCCCCGCAGGATAAAGCTCTGTCCCCGCAGGAGACTGATCCAAAAGCGCAAGCTCTGTCCCCGCAGGAGACGGTTCAGGGCACAGAAATCGAAGACGTGGATATGTTTGAGGACTATGATGGCGAGCTGGAGGAACTTTCTCCCGCAGTCGATGAGGAAGAATCCGATGTTGCTGTTGCCTCTGTAGATGATGATTCACCCATCCCGCTCATGTTCAACAGAGATGGGGACAGAGCCAGAGAGCCGCTAGGTGCCGATTATTCGGGTGCCGATGCTTCCTCGGATGGCGTTCCTGCCTTACTGTCTCGAGTCGAGACATTTTTTGACGGCGAGCACGATGAATCGGTACGAACAGCAGGACCTGTGCCTGCGACCGGAGGAAACCGCGGCACCAGTATCGCAACAATGCCACTCGTGCCACCGCGAAAGCCGGGTAGAAAGTCAGTAGTCAAATATTCCCTGCCGGTTGATGGAATACTCACCTCCTACCCCGATGGCCAGTACTGGATCATTGATGACAAGACACGACACGCGGCGGAGGTGCTACGCGAGACGCTCAAGGAATTTGGCATAAGCGCAGAGGTTACCGGTATACGCAAAGGCCCGGTGATTACGATGTTCGAGATTCTGCCAGCACCTGGTGTTCGCCTATCCAAGATTGCCAACCTGAGCGACAATATAGCACTTCGTCTGGCCGCCTCGAGCGTACGCATCGTAGCGCCTATTCCAGGCAAGCACGCTGTTGGCATAGAGGTGCCCAATGAGCGTCGCGCTATCGTCAGCTTTCGTGAAATAGTCGAGAACGAGGCTTTCAAGAACACCAAGATGGAAGTGCCGGTTGTCCTTGGCAAGGATATTACCGGAGATGTTCAGGTCGTGGAACTGACGCAGACACCGCATCTACTCATTGCCGGAGCCACCGGATCAGGCAAGTCTGTATGCGTCAACTCTATAATCCTGTCCATCCTGTACAAGCGATCGTTCAACGAAGTCAAACTGATACTGATAGACCCAAAGATAGTGGAACTCAAGCTGTACAACGGTATACCTCACCTTTTAACGCCCGTTATAACCGAGCCAAAGAGAGCGTTTCAGGCGTTGCAGTACTGCATCTGCGAAATGGAAAGGCGTTACAGCTTGCTCGATGCCATGGGGGTTCGTGACATCCGTTCGTATAATCGCAAAATCGTCGACAAGACCATGGCCACGGACAGGCTGCCATACATCGTGGTGGTGATAGACGAGTTTGCCGACCTTATGGCAACTACTGGCAAGGAACTCGAGTCTACGCTCGCCCGGCTCGCCGCAATGTCCCGCGCGGTGGGCATCCATCTCGTACTCGCGACACAGCGGCCTAGTATCGACGTGATTACCGGCCTCATAAAAGCAAACATCCCGAGCCGGATAGCCTTCATGGTCGCCGGCAAATTTGACTCGCGTATAATAATTGACATGGTAGGCGCTGAAAAGCTTCTAGGTCGAGGCGACATGCTGTACTCGAGCGCCACGGATGCATTCCCCGTGCGCATGCAGGGTGCTTTTGTATCGGAAGACGAAGTGGAACGCGTCGTCGCTCACGTAAAAACCCTTGGTGAGCCCGATTATATCGACGAAGAAATATTCGTAGACGATGAAGATGACGAGGGGCCTTCGTTATTCGACGACGAAGATGACGACCCCCTATACGAGAAAGCCCTCGAGATTGTCCTGTCCCAGGGCAAAGCCAGCGCTAGTTTCCTGCAACGCAAGCTCAAAATAGGCTACAACAGAGCCGCCAGGCTCGTGGAGCTGATGGAAGAAAAGGGAATAGTCGGCAAAGCCCAGGGCTCAAAGCCACGCGACGTGGTTCATAATCCTTCGATGGGGGGAGGGCGTCCGCCAAACCCAAGCGCCAAGTACGTACCTGACTTTACCGACGATGCGGTGGA
>JAFGUM010000227.1 GCA_016938515.1 Spirochaetales bacterium
GATTCTATGGCCCGCGCGCCGCTCGGCGCGACGATTACCTCGTAGCCGTACTTTTTGAGGGTCTTTTTTTCGACCATGGCGAGGATAGGCTCGTCTTCGGTCAAGAGTATTACCCGGGCGGGGTTGTGGGCCATGCAAACAGTTTGATTTACTCTGGCTTCATTGTCCAGACGCGAGGATCTTTTTTAACACCCAGGCAACGACGATGGCTGGTAATCCGATCAGTCATCAGCCCAGGGAAGGTTGGCGCGGTTGGCGGCGCGAGCTCCGTCCCCGGCGTCGGTTCTGGTGTCGACGATGGCTGGCCCAAAGCCGAGGGTTTCGCCGTGTCCGAGGGCCCGCGCGAAGGCTACGACGGCAGCGCTGCCAGGCGCCATGGCCGCCGCGCGCCTGAGCCACGCGAGCGACTCCGCGCTGTTGCCCGCCTTGTGGGCCAGCCCCGCCAGGTTGAGGAGCGCCGGGATGTAGGCAGGATCCTTGCGGGTAACCTCGGCGAGTACGGCGCGGGCTTCCTCATCGTAGCCGAAGCGCGTATGCAGCTGGGCTACCTGGTTCCCCGATCGGTTCCAGGCCGCGCCGCTCTGCGCCGACCTCGTGCTGTTCATGGCGGTGAGAGCGCGCTTGTATAGTTCGGTTTCAAGCATCGCCAGGCTCCGTCTCGCGTTTGCGGCGAGCCGGTCGGCGCCGGGAACGGGAGCCGGCAGTATGGAGGGGGACAGAGGCAGGGCAGGGTAGGTCTCACGCGCGGCTGCCACGGGCAGGAATTCCAGCTGCCCGCTACCGCCGTAACGGTCAACGAGGGATGACGCCGCTTTCCACGCCGTAGCAAAGCCTTCTGACAACACGGTGGTCTCCACCGGTATCCACAGCGTGCCGCCGTGGTCCATCGTTCTGAAGCCGGGCGCGGCGAACAGCCACGCGTTGCCAGCTGGCTCTCCTGAATCGAAGGCGAGAAAGACGTGGCCCGGGCTCGTCATCAGCGCCGTGGGAATACCTACGGCTTCCAGCATCGACGCGAGCAGCGCGGTGGTGTCGTCGCAGTCGCCGCCGCGGTACGCCAGCGTCGTGCGCGGAAAGCGTACCGTGTCCACCGAGCCGGCGGCGTCGAGCACCGCGTCGAGGGGGGATTGCGGATCCTTGACGTACGCGAGCGGCAGGGCTCCCAGCGAATCGCACAGCCGCGCGGCCGTCGCAAAGGTTCGGGACACCGGTGCCGACGGCGTCGTGGCGCCTATCGCGTCGAAAGCCGCTTGTACTACTGTCTCTTCGTTTGGCGTGATGAAGGCGGCCAGCTTGCCGGTGTCGTCCCAGCTGATGGCGGTGCGTCGGTACAGCGTTACCGGCCGCGACAGCTCAACCGCGTGGTCGCCACGGGCGTCTGAGTAGCGCAGCGTCAGGCGGGCTTGCAGCGGCAGGTCTTCCTGCACCTCGAGCGCGGCTTCGTTGAGGATGACGAACAGGTCGAGCGAAGCCTCCTCGCCGGGAGCCAGCCTGGCAACCACCGAGCCTTCTGCTGGAAAGTCGGTGTACTTGCGGATGAACAGATCCACCCGCGCGTTGCGGATGGGTTCGGCGAGCGTGTTTTTGAGTATCACCCTGCCCGCGGCTCTGGTTCGGTACGCGCGGAAGAGCGATGGAAACAGGGCGGCTACCTCGGTGGCTACGACCCGCGGCGTTGGCGCTGTCGTCAACGAACCGCGTTCGGCCGCCTGAAACGCGTCGCGCAAGGCTTTCATCGACGACTTGACGGCTTCGTCATCGCCTGCGGATGCGAGCAGAGCCTCCCAGGTGCGCATCGCCCTCCCGTACGCTTCGCGCGCGGTCTCCGCTCCAAAACGGTCTATGAGGTCGAGAGCCGCGGCTCCGGCTGCCTCCGCCCTGGCTTTGAGCAGGGTCGTTTCCAGCCTGAGCTTCCTGTCCTGCGCCACCGCGTCGGCTGGCCTGTCGTCGAGGTAGCGGGACAAAGCCATCCTCGCGGCTTCTACGGCTCCCATAGCCTCATACGCGTCGGCCAGCGCCAGATTGGCCGACGCCTTGTCAGCGCTGAGCCTATACTTCCTGGTTGCCCCGGCTATGGATCTCAGATCTGACGGCAGAGCATCTGCTCTGGTGGAGAGGCGTAGTATGCGCTTGCCCATGAAGTCGTTGACGTACAAAAAGCCGTCCGCGGTCTCCGCCGCGTCGGTAAAGGTGGAAAACATCATGGAAACGCCGTCGTCGTCACCATTCCATGTCCAGAGCGTACGCCCCGAAGCATCAAGGCTCCTGAGGCTGTTATTGGTTACGGCAAGCACGCTGCCGTCGGGACGAACGCGCAGCTTCATTATCATCGTTCCGAGCGGCAGGTCGGTGCTGATCCGCCTCAGCTCTGTCCCCCCGGCCGAGAACACCAGGATGGCGCCGCTCTGGAGATCCGGGATCCACAGCGTGTCGTCTGGCCCGGAACCAGCGCTGATTGCGGAACTGCCTTCTGGCAGCTTGAACCTGGAGTCGACACCGTCCCGCCACACGCGCACGGTATCGCCTTCCAGCACGAAGGTAGAGCCGTCGTCGAGCACGCCAAAAGCGGTGCCCGGCTGGCCTTCTGAGCGTATCCGCCGGTAGTCAGCGGAGCCGTCGGGGAAGGCCCACAGCCCCGAGCCATCCGTGCTGCGCAGGTACATGGTATCCGCCTGCGTCATGAAGATGGAGTGCGCGAACAGCGAGTTACCCTCATCGCTCAGCTTTTTTGCCGGCAAACCCGTTACCTGCCACCGCCTGTCAAACGCGAATACAACCGACCCACAGGCCACGAGCAGCGTTCCATCCTTTTTGACCGCGAGCCCGTAGGGCCACACGATGGCGCCGTAGGTTGGCATGTCCACCCCGATCAGGTCGGCAGGTGAGAACGAGTCCACCAGGACAGGCTTCTGGACGTCAGCGGCCGCTGCGGGAATCCCGGGTACGACGCAGAGGATGATGAGGGACAGAGCTCGAAGCAGGACCCGTGGGTCCTTATGCGACAGTGGTGATGCCATGCGTCGATTATAATCGTTGCGATGTGGTTTTTACACCATTCCGGGGGACAGAGCTCACCCGGTGCGCCGCTGGCGTATGGAGCCATGTTTGGTATAGACTGCCGCCGCGATTGGGAGGGTGTGGATAATGACGGGCAAGGCGTTTGATAACGATGCGTACATAGCTGAGCAGGCTGACTTCATACGGCAACGCATGCGTCAGTTCGAGGGTCGCTTGTACCTGGAGTTTGGCGGCAAGCTCCTGGCCGACTTCCACGCGGCGCGTGTCCTTCCCGGCTACGATCCCAACGTCAAGATCCGCCTCCTCAAGGAGCTCGAGCGCGACGCCGAGATCGTGCTGTGCATACACGCTGGCGCCATAGAGCACCGCAAGATACGAGCTGACTACGGCATCACCTACGACGCCGACGCTATGAAGCTGATAGACGACCTGGGAGAGTGGGGGCTGTCCGTAGCCGCCGTCGTCATCACGCGCTGGGAGGGCCAACCCGCGGCCAAGGCTTTCAAGACGAAGCTGGAGAACCGCGGCATGGCGGTGTACCTGCACGAACCGACCAAAGGCTACCCGACAGACGTAGA